>CAZJSX010000066.1:0-8156 GCA_964548845.1 uncultured bacterium
TTCTTCACCGGTATTTGCTACTAATTGCCAGGTGGCAACTTTATGGCACATGCGACAAGTAATACTACCTTCTTTTTCTTGAATCCGGTTTATGCAGTAGCGATGATAAAATGGAGGATGAACAAACCCTTCGTCAGTTCTTGTACAAGGACATGACAAATTAAGTACTCGGTCTTTGACTTTAATAGAAAAAGAGGTATTCGTTTGGTTAGGTTGAACCCTAAAACTTAAACTATTTAGATATTTGTCTTCTTCAATTCTTGGGAAACGAGTCTTTATATCTCTTCTATTTTCTTCACTAAGAATTATAGAGCTCCTGAAATTTAAACGATCGGTAGCAAGCAGTGTCTTTAATTCTCTGGCCTGAGTTTTAGTTGTCCCTGCTGGAAGATCCACAGTTATATCTACTGGAAATGCGCTCTCACATTCCACACAAAGAGCTTTTGGCAATCGACAAAAACCAATAGTTGGAGCTAATAAAGAAGATGTAGCTGATGCCATAAATACCTATAGGTGATGAAAAATAAAAATTGGGCCACTACTTTGGCTTAAGTCAATATTAAATTTCAATTTCTAATTCTCTATAACTGCTCTTTAATGCCCTATAACATCACCTATTATAGGAGCTTCCACAATAAATTAAAAAAATAATTTAAATTTTCTATTGCTTAGAGAGCAATTTTTAGATTAGATTGCAAAAATAATTTAAGAGACATTTCCTGATGGCCGAAAAGACCGAACAGGCTACCCCGAAGAAGCTGCGGGACGCCCGGAAAAAGGGTCAAGTTGCTAAATCTCAAGACTTGCCCGCAGCTTTTACTTTTATAGTAGCCATTGTCACTACTCTAGCTATGTCGCGCTCGATTTATGACCAAATCGGCTCTTATATTATTGCTTCGTTTAAAGCCTTTAGAACCAATCAAGATTACAACACCCTTTTAGCGCAATACATGTTAATGGGAGCAGAAATCATTCTGCGCACCTCATTGCCTATTTTATTAGTCACTCTCTTTGTTGGTATTTTGGCAAACTTTTTAGTTGTTGGTCCCCTATTTTCTTTTGAGGCGCTCAAACCAGACCTTAAACGCTTAGACCCTATTCAAAATCTCAAATCCAAATTTAAACTCAAAACCTTAGTTGAGCTCATTAAGCAAGTTCTAAAAATTGCAGGGGTTGTCATTATTATCTACTACACTGTTAAAGATGATATTCAAGATGTGGTTTATGCAGCGGCCCTTCCCCCTGTTGCCAGCGCTTATATTTTTAATTACTTTTTAGTCAAAGTAATCATCAGAGTGGGTATTTTTTTCATCGCTATTGCTGTTTTTGATGTGATCTATCAAAAGATGAACTTTGCCAAAGAAATGAAGATGGAAAAGTTTGAGGTTAAGCAAGAATACAAAGACACTGAGGGAGATCCTCACATTAAAGGGCGACGAAGACAAATTGGCTATGAAATTGCTTATGAAGAGGGTTCTGTAAAAAATACTAAACGGGCAAAAGCTGTCATTACCAACCCCACTCACTTTGCTATTGCTTTTGAATATCACCCAGAAACAGAGCCGGCACCTAAAATTTTGGTCAAGGGTAGCGATAAAATCGCAGAAATGATTATAAGGGAGGCCGAAGCACATAACGTCCCCATAGTGCGCAATGTTCCTCTAGCGCAAACCTTATTTAGAAAAGGTAAAGTGGGGGGATATATTCCGCGGGAAACATACGAAGCTGTCGCGGAAATTTTAAAATGGTTAGCTTCATTAGAAAGGGAATAACAACTACCGATGAGAAACTTTTTAACATCATTTAACCGTTTACTTGGCGGAGACAGCTCTTATAGCAAGATCAGTCGATCGTCCGACGTCGTTTTAGCACTCTTTATTATCGGCATTATCACAATGATTATTTTGCCGGTTCCTCCCCATGTCATCGACGTTTTGATTGCGGTTAACTTAATGGTTGCTATCTCGCTAATCATGGTCTCTCTATATATTCCAAGTGCCATTGAACTTTCAATGTTCCCCTCGATCCTCTTAATTACAACTCTTTATCGACTAGGCATTAACATTGCATCAACTCGGCAGATTCTTCTCCATGCTTATGCTGGAGATATCATCGAGGCCTTCGGCGAGTTCGTAGTCGGCGGCAACTATGTCGTGGGCGGTGTTATTTTCTTAATCATCACATTAGTTCAATTTATCGTTGTAACCAAGGGTGCTGAGCGCGTGGCTGAGGTAGCTGCCCGCTTTAGATTAGATGCAATGCCTGGCAAGCAGATGAGTATTGACGCAGACATGAGAGCCGGCATCATTGACGCTAACCAAGCCAGAGACAAGCGCTTAATGCTCACAAAAGAGAGTGAGCTTTATGGATCGATGGACGGTGCTATGAAGTTCGTTAAAGGAGATGCCATTGCTGGTATCGTGATTACTTTAATTAACATTATTGGCGGTTTGATTATTGGTATGGCGCAACATGGGATGTCTGCTGGTGTTGCGGCTAAAGTGTATTCACTATTATCTATTGGTGACGGACTTGTTTCGCAAGTACCAGCCATTTTAATTGCAGTAACTGCTGGTATTGTGACAACGCGAGTTTCAAGCAACTCAAGAGATAACAACTTAGGTAAAGAAATCTCTCAACAGATTTTAAATCAACCCAAAGCCCTATTTTTATCAGCTTGCGTTCTATTAGGTATAGGCTCTATTGGAGCGTTTCCATTTTGGCCTTTTGGTATTTTATCGGCAACTCTGGGAGCCGTCTCTGTGAGTTTGTTTAGAGCAGAAAAGCGCAAGCTTTTAAAAGAAACTGCAGGTAAAGCAACCGTTGTTGAAACAGATGTTGAGGGCAATGAAGTACATCAAGGCGAATCTGGTTCCGACTATGCCTTAACGGTTCCGACCATTTTAGAAATTGGCGATTTTATTAGTAAGTCCATCCAAGCGGATAAAAAAAATCGAAAAGTCACTCATATTGAAGAGATGATTCCAAAAATGAGACAAGCTTTATACCAAGATTTGGGATTGCGTTTTCCAGGAGTCCATGTTCGATATAACTCACCGAGCTTAAAAGATTCCGAATATGCAGTCTTGCTCAATGAAGTGCCGATTAGCCGTGGGCAAATTATCAAGAATCATTTTTTAACTAATGAGACTGAAGAGACTCTAAAGCGCTATAATATCCCCTACACAAGTTACCTCAACTCTTTGAGCATGCCCTCATTTTGGGTCGATGAAAAATACAAACAGGTTTTAGATAAAGCTAAAATCAAATACTGGACTATGGTTGAAGTGGTTGTTTTACACCTCTCCTACTTTTTTAGACACTATGCTTCTGAGTTTATTGGCGTGCAAGAAGTTCGCTCGATGCTCGAGTTTGTTGAGAAAAACTATCCAGACTTAGTTCGCGAAGTCACAAGGCTCATCCCGCTGCAAAAACTAACAGAAATCTTTAAAAGGCTAATTCAAGAACAAATTTCTATCAAAGATCTTAAAACGATCATGGAAGCTTTAAGTGAATGGGCTCAAAGTGAAAAGGATACTGTTTTGCTTACCGAATATGTCCGCACATCGCTCAAACGCTATATCAGCTACAAATATTCACAAGGTCAATCGGTGATCTCTGTGTACTTGCTCGATCCTGAAATCGAAGATATGGTCAGAGGGGGAATTAAACAAACCTCAGCAGGCTCTTATATTGCTCTCGATCCTGATACGACCCAAATGATTTTACAAGCGATGCGCAAAACAATTGTTCCGCCACAAGCTGGAATTCAAGCACCCGTACTTGTGACTGCTGTTGATGTACGCAGATTTGTTCGCAAATTAATTGAAGTTGACTTTCCTTATTTGTCGGTGATTTCGTTTCAAGAAATTGTACCAGAAATTAAAATTCAACCCCTTGGACGGGTACAAATCACTTAAAGAGTTGTTATGAACTACTCCGATCCTGCAATTAATCCCGCTTCATTAAAGAGGCAAGCTGCTCTAGAAAAGCAGCTGCGCGAGCTTGCTCGCCAAGAGATTAGTTTAGAAGAATTTATGTTTGCCTCTGAAGAGGGCAATCAATATATCGCAGCTTTGATCGATAGGCAAATGAAAGCCCAAGCTAAAACACTGTTGCAGCGCAGCGCCAAAGACGAAGAAGTAGGAAAAAAAGTCGATCTATTTGGGGTTGAAAACACAGATCCCCTCTCTTTAGTAGACCAAGATCTCAATCCCGAGTTGGATGTTAAAACACTTTTGATTTTAAAGTCGCTGATTCAAGCACAAGATCAAGCTGATGATGTTTTAAAGAAAGTACTTCAAACTTATGGTGATGTCTCTTTAGCTGATGATGCACTAGCTTATTTAGAAAAAATTTCTGATGATGAGCAAATCAGGCAAGTCAAAGAAGCCAGAACTAAACTCAATGAGAATTTTGGAAGAGAAATCGCCGCTGGTAAAAACATTGCCTTAGAAGCTAGAACATTTGCACAAGCAGGACTTGGCAATCCAACTGCTCTTCGCGATTTATATCGCGAGATCACCGGCAACCCTCGCACCCCTAATAAACTTTTTGAAGAACTCTCAGCTCAATTTGACTTCAACAAACTCAAAGAAGTCATCAAGTTCTTACTTCACGCTTTGGGCAGAGATTTAAAAGCAAAAGGCCCATCTATTTCTAGAGCCCTTTTATATCAGCTCATGACAGAAACCCGCAGTCTACAAGCCATCTTAGGAGTCTATTTGTTTTTTAAAGGGAGAATGAGTCTTTTATATCGAGGATTCGATGAGCAAGACTTATATTATCCCAAGCAGTTGACTTTTGAGTTAATGGCAAAACTCTTCATGGCCCTTATAGATGATCGCTACCCATCAGCTGTTAAAGTGATCAAACTTGCTGAAAAACTGGGAGTCTCTCAAGAAATCATTGCGCAAATTTTAGTTTTTACCCAATTTCGAGATGCTGTGCGAAATGTAGCGCCAAAACTCTACCGCAGTGTTCAGCATAAACAAGAGCTGTTAAATGCCTACATGGACGCTCTAGAAGAACTTGAAGAGGCGCTAGAGCAAGACGATGATGAGCAAAAGGAAGATAAATGATTACTGATAAATTTGAAATCATCCTTAAAGATCTATCCAAACATCTCAATATCAATCTAAGACCTGACGAGCACCATTCCTGCTTAATTGTGCTAGAAGATAAACTCAAAATTCAGCTCGAGTTAGATCCCACAGAAACACATCTTGTCTTGGGCTGTAATTTAGGTGAAGTTGCTTCTGGAAAATTCCGCGAAGAGGTCCTTTTTCAAGCTCTAAAAGAAAACGGGAAACGCTATCCTAGACTTGGAACGTTTGCCTTTAGCAGAAAACTCAATAGTTTGATCTTATTTGAAATGCTTCTAATTGACGCCTATCAAATAGAGACCATCTTAAGTATTCTCACTCCATTTATTCGCAAAGCCAAAGCTTGGACTGATGCTTTAGCGCAAGGACAATTTAAACCTCTTTATGAAGAAAACTATTTAGATCAAAATGATGCTAAAATGTTTTTTGGAAAATAAATGCAAGAAATCTTTCTAAAAAAGCTCTCTAGTTCAGCTTGTAAAAGGCATTGGAAAAAAATAGGTGTTTACCCCCACCACGGATTTATTTTAATGCTCTCATCGATTCACTCTGAAAGGAGTTTAGGCTCTGGTGAGTTTTTAGATTTAATACCTCTGATCAATTGGGCAAAAAAAATTGGCCTCGATTTTATACAACTACTTCCTCTCAATGACTCTGGGCTCGACAACAGCCCCTATAATCCTATCTCTGTTTTTGCTTTGAACCCCATTTATTTAAATTTGGCTGCACTACCACATGTTGAAAATGACAACGAGCTGATGAATCATATCTCCCATTTGAAAGTAGATGATTTTAGCGATATGGTTAACTACTCTAAAGTCAGAAAAGAGAAGTTAGAGTTTTTCAACCTCTATTATCAAAAGTACTTCTCACAATTTAGCAATACCAAAAGCTACCAAAAGTTTTTTAAAAAGCACACGTGGCTTTTTGACTATGCTCTTTTCAATGTTTTATGTGAAATTAACCAATCAACCGATTGGACAAATTGGCCAACAAGACATCAATATTTGACCTCTATTGCCAAAGATGAACTGATTGTAGATCACCTTAATCGAGTTCATTTTTATATGTTTATTCAATACCACTGTTTTGAGCAGCTTGAAACAGTCAAACAATATGCCGATAAAAATTCATTTTTCCTGTTTGGCGATTTGCCATTTTTGGTGAGCAAACAAAGTTGCGATGCCTGGCAAAATCCCGATCTATTTTTAATGGATACCTCTGTAGGCTCTCCTCCTGATGATATGACTCCTGATGGGCAAAATTGGAACTTCCCGGCTTATAATTGGGATGAGCTTAAAAAAACCAATTATCATTGGTGGAGACAAAGGTTAAAAGTTTCAGAGCATTTTTTTCATCTCTATAGACTCGATCATATCATCGGCTTTTTTAGAACATGGAATATCCCGATCAACGCCTCAGGGCACGAAGGATCTTTTTATCCACTCGATCCAGCCACTTGGCTCGATCACGGCAAACAATTTTTAATGGCGTTGATCAAAAATTCCTCTATGCTCCCTATTGGAGAAGATTTGGTGATCCCTCAAACCATTAAAGACACCCTTCATGAATTGGGTATTTGTGGAACCAATATCTTGCCATGGCAAAGAACCGGAGCTGGTGGACTTGACTTTGTCCCCTATCCTTTATATGTGGCAGCAACCATTACACATATCGCCTCACACGATACAGCAACGCTTGCTCAATGGTGGCATAATTATCCTAAAGTGTCGAAGGCATTTGCAATGTGGAGAGGGCTAGAGCATAGCAGCGAATTAACATTAAAAAATCGCTTCGAAATTTTAAGAGATTCTCATCAAACCAGCAGCTTATTTCACGCCAATCTCCTATCTGAATATCTTGCTCTATTTCCTAAAATGGTCCACCCAGACTATAATTTAGAAAGAATTAACTATCCAGGAACCCCATCGGGAAAAAACTGGCGATTAAAAATGATCCCAACTGTTGAAGAAATCATCGCCTCAAAGGAATTATTTGAAACATTTAAAAAAATTATCGATTAGTCTTATTTTACCTCTAGTGACCTCTCTTTTTGCTTATGATGAAAAAGAGATGATGAGCCTTTATAACGGTTTAGACCCCCTATCGATCACACAACATTTAGCCCTTTACAAGTTGTATCCCAACCAACCCTTGGGAGAAAAAGCTCTAGCACATGTGCATACTCTTTTACAAAGTTGCCAAATGCAAAAAGAAGATATTTCAAACTTACCTTTGAAGGCAGAGTCGATTGAAGGTTTTGTTTTTTTAATGCTTGGAAAAAGTCATCCCGACGATCTTTTAGATGAAGAGAGTCTACAAGCGATCGAAACCTTAGCAAGTGGACTAGGCAATCGATCTCTTAGAGGACATCTTGCAAAATCAGAAGAAGAAATTTTAAACTTAGAAAATCAGGAAATTGATTTATCGAGAGCTATTTTAATTGCTCAACAAGACAAAAATGAAATTGATTGGATGAAGGTGCGCAACTATGAAGCACAACTAGATTTTTTAGCTCTGCAAGTTCTAGCAAGACTTCCTCAAAATGCAACTACTAAACAAATGATTAAAGAGATCAATCAAGTTTTATTCTTTGATCTTAAATATCGCTATCCAAATTTAGACATCATGAATGAGCATGAGAAGTTCTCACAGCTAGCTCAAGTATTAGATCTCAAACAAGGGGTTTGCTTAGGAACTAGTATTCTTTATCTTTGCTTGGCTCAAAGATTAAATCTCCCTTTAGAAATCGTGATCCCACCAGGACATATATTTGTGCGCCACCCTCACCCTGATGGTGAAATTAATATCGAAACGACTAATCGCGGAATTCACATCCCTTCAGAAAATTATCAATCGATCAACTTAAAATTCTTAAAAACTGCAACTTTAAAAGAAACTGTTGGGTTTGTCTATTTCAATTTAGGAACTACCTTTTTGATGGATAAAAACTACCCAAAAGCAATTGAACAGTATGAAAAATGTTTAAAATACGCCCCTGATAGCTATTTAACAACTCTAATGCTCGGCTACACCTACACCTTCGATCAC
>CAZJSX010000067.1:0-8088 GCA_964548845.1 uncultured bacterium
AGAAGTTGAAAAAGGGGTTAAAACTTGTGAAGGGAAAGCAGGGTGGGCCATTATTATGGATCCACAAACAGGAGAAATTTGGGCATTTGCGCAATATCCTAAATTTGAACCTGAAAATTACAAAAGCTACTATCAAAATGATGATCAAATTGAAGCAACGCGTCTTAAAGGGGTATGCGATTGCTATGAGCCGGGCTCAGTCTTTAAATCAATCACTGCAACTATTTGTTTTTTAGCTAATGAAGAGTTGAAGCGAAGAGGTAAGCCCGCTGTTTTTGATCCCAATGAAAAAGTATCGACACTCTCTGGTAGCTTTGTTGGAAGGAAAAATAAAGTGATGCATGATCCGAACACCTATCGCTTTGCCAACCTTTACATTTCTATGCGCAAATCAACTAACATTTATTGGGCCCGAATGGTGGAACGAATTATTAAAGAGCTAGGGGCCGAGTGGTATCGCGAGCAGCTCACACAGGTTCTTGGTTTTGGTGAAAAAACGGGGATAGAGTATCCCATGGAGTCTCCAGGTTTTATTCCAAGAATTGGTAAAAAGCATCCTAATGGCGCTCTAGAGTGGTCTACACCAACCCCTTTTTCAATGGCAATTGGCCATAACTTAATGGTCAACAGTGTTCAAATGGCTAGAGTCTATTGTGCTTTTGCCAATGGAGGGTATTTAGTACAACCCACTCTTGTCAAAAAAATTTCTAAGATAGACTTTGAAGGGAAAGAAAAAATATTGATCGATCATTCCCAAACAAATCGACTAGAAAATTTTCCGAGAATTTTTTCCCCTTATGTTGCTGAAGAGATGATGAAATGCTTAAAATATGTTGTCAAAGGGGGCAGTGGTAGGCTCGCTGATGTCTATGGATACACGATTGCAGGTAAGTCAGGGACGGCAAATAAAATTGTTGATGGAGAGTATTCTAAAAAAATGTACTTTTCCTCCTTTATTGGAATTGTTCCTGCAAATAAACCTAAGTTTGTGTTGCTTGTTTCAATTGATGAACCCAAACCCATTTTAAAACACGGAATAGGTTATTTATATTGGGGAGGAAAATCTGTAGCACCCGTATTTAGAGAGATTGCTCGCAGATCACTAAAGTATTTAGGTGTTGCCCCTGATAATCCATATCATTATCCTGTTGGGGATCCTAGAAGAGATACTAAGAAAATTGATTGGTATCAAGAGAACTCAGAGTTAGATAAACTGCATCAAAAATGGAATCAGTAATATGAAACTAAAAAAATTGATCCGGCATCTGCCAGTTAAAGTCATTGGAAAGCAAGATTTAGAAATTCTTGGTGTGTTTTCACATTCCAAAACTGTTGTTGTAGGGAGTTTATTTATTGCAAAAATGGGGCTGACCCATAAAGGATCTGATTATATTCAAGAGGCAATCGATGCTGGTGCAATTGCAATTGTCACCGATGTATTCAATCCCTTTTATTCTAAAATAACTCAAATCATTTGCTCAGATCCAAAAAGTGTAGAAGGGGTGATTGCAGATCGCTTTTATCGTCATCCTTCAGAAAAAATGTTTATGATTGGTCTTGTAGGAACTAATGGAAAAACAACGACATCCTATTTGATCCGTCAAATTTTAGGAGAAAAACAATGTGGGTTGATTGGAACCATTGAATATGTGTTGGGCGATCATGTCATGCCCGCATCACTGACAACTCCTGATGTGATTTCAAATCATAAGATGCTCTCTTCAATGGTAGCTAAAAAAGTTAAAGCTGCCGTGATGGAAGTCACATCGATTGCAATCGATCAAAACCGTGTGGATCATATTAATTTTGATTTATTAGTGTATACGAATCTCACGCAAGATCATCTCGACTATCATGGCACTATGCAAAATTATATCGAAGCAAAAGCTAAGATATTTAAAAATTTACCAGCTAAAAAAACAGCTTTAATCAATATTGATTGTCCAATCAGTGCGCAGATTATCAAAGATTGTTCTGCAAAAATTAAAACCTATGGGATTAATAAAACGGCCGACTATCAAGCAAGAGAAGTTAAATTAATGCCGCATGGCACGACATTTAATCTGCATATCAAAAATAAAAGCTGGCCTGTTTTTATTCCATTGATTGGATTATATAATGTCTATAATGCACTTGCTGCAATTGCGGCTGGCTGTGAAGCTAAGAAAAAAATAAAAAATATTTTGGAAGTCGCCAACCAATTTTCATTCCCCAAAGGGAGACTCGAAAGGGTTGACAATGAACTTGGCGTTCAAATTTTTGTCGATTTTGCTCATACTGATGACGCTCTTACCAATGTTTTAAAGACGCTAAAAGAGATCGAACATAAAAAAATAATTACAGTGTTTGGGTGTGGCGGAGATCGCGATCCTACAAAAAGACCGCTCATGGGCAAGGCTGTCACTTTACTCAGTGACTTGGCTATTGTGACTTCTGACAACCCTCGAAGCGAAGATCCAGAAAAAATTTGCCAGCAAATTCTTAAAGGGTGTGACGTAAAATGTCAAACTTACTTAGAAGTGGACAGAAGAAAAGCCATCAGATTAGCTTTGGAGCTGGCCGAGGCTCAAGATATTATTTTAATTGCAGGGCGCGGTCATGAAAAACATCAGCTAATTGGACGCAAAAGCATTGAATTTGAAGATGCCGCTGTTGTCAAAGAACAATTAGAACAAATCAAGTTACTCCAATTGAGCTGATAAATTCTTTTAAATTCCATGAAATTTTACATGATTTGATTGCCTAAAAAAGGTATGATATTTTGCATTGTAAACTCTAGCTTTTAAAAGAAGACTTTTGAAGTCTTTCTATGAATTATTATTTTTAGGATATTTAAGATATGAATGCTAAAGCAGATATTGGATTAGTTGGGCTTGCTGTGATGGGACAAAACTTAGTTTTGAACATGAAAGATCATGGTTTTGTTGTTTCAGTTTATAACCGCACACCAGAAAAAGTGACAGAATTTATAAATGGTTCTGCTAAAGGCTCAACAATTCAAGGTCATTATTCCATTGAGAGTTTTGTTAAATCGTTAAAAAGACCCAGAAAAATAATGCTCATGGTCAAAGCTGGTGGTGTCGTTGATCAATTTATTGAGCAACTTCTCCCCCTCCTCGAAGAGGGTGATGTGATTATCGATGGAGGAAACAGCCACTATTTAGATTCTAATCGAAGATTAGAACAACTAGAAAAATTAGGAATGCACTTTATTGGAACTGGAATATCTGGAGGAGAAGAGGGAGCTCGTCATGGCCCTTCAATTATGCCAGGTGGAAGCGTTGCAGCATGGCCATTAGTCGCTCCGATTTTTCAAAGTATAGCAGCAAAAGTTGATGGGAAACCTTGTTGTCAATGGGTCGGAACAGGTGGATCAGGACATTTTGTCAAAATGGTTCATAATGGAATTGAATATGGCGACATGCAATTGATTTGTGAAGCCTATCATTTGCTTAAAGATGTTTTGAAATTATCTTCAGCGCAAATGGTAGATATTTTTGACAATTGGAATCAGCGTGAATTAAACAGTTATTTAATTGAAATCACTCGCGATATTTTATCATTTAAAGATCAAGATCAAAAGCCGCTCGTTGATAAAATATTAGATGTTGCAGGGCAAAAAGGAACCGGTAAATGGACAGGAGTCAACGCCCTTGATTTAGGAGTTCCTTTAACATTAATTGTCGAGTCTGTGTTTGCACGTTTTTTATCGAGCATGAAAAAAGAGAGGTCAATTGCTTCTCATAAACTGTTTGGGCCGAATGTATCTTTTCAAGGAGATCCCAAAGAATTTATTGAGCAAGTTTTTTATGCACTCTATGCTTCAAAAATTATCAGCTACGCTCAAGGATTTATGCTGTTTAAAGAGGCAGCTGCACAATATCAATGGTCATTAGATTACGCTCAAATTGCGTTTATGTGGAGAGGGGGTTGTATCATCAGAAGTGCATTTTTAACAAAGATCACTGAGGCTTATACAAACCATCCAAAATTAGAAAATCTTCTTTTTGATGACTTCTTTAGTCAATCATTAAAGCATGCTCAATCAGCATGGAGAGCTGTGATTTCAAAAGCTGTTTTAATGGGTATTCCACTTCCTTGTTTTAGTGCAGCCTTATCATTTTATGATGGCTTGCGCACAGAAAAGCTTCCGCAAAATTTATTGCAAGCTCAACGAGATTATTTTGGAGCACACACCTATGAGCGCATCGACCACCCACGGGGAGAGTTTTTTCATACTAATTGGACAGGGCGTGGTGGAAATATCTCAGCAACACAATATAACGTGTGATAAGGATGATAAATGGTAGTTGAAAGGATCGACTCTTTTTTTGAGTGGTTTAAAACAGATCCTGCACGTCAAAAACAGTTAGAGTTGATTGCAGAAGAAGCTGCTTTACTGTCGCAACAAAAATTACACTACAACGATTACTTGGCGCTCGCTGCTATTTTAGAAGCAGTGCAGCCCAAAAGAATCTTTGAAATCGGAACACGAAGAGGAATCACATCGGATTTTTTCCTACAAGTTTTACCCGATTGTCAGTTGATTTCAATTGATGTGGGTAAACCCAAGCGGGGATTTTTTAAAAAGAAAGAAGATGCATTCGAGCTGAGTTTACAAGAAATAGGAAGTTACATCCCCCCTTCAAGAAAACCCAGATTTGTTCAAATTTTCTGCAATCAAAAACCGGTGACTGCACACGCTTTATTCGCGCAATATGGAAAAATGGATTTAGTGTTTATTAACGGCGAGCACATGATCAAAGGGATTGAATCCGATACTACGCTTGCCTATCAAATTTTATCCGAAAACGGAACCATCTGCTGGAGTAATGGCAATTCACAAGATAAATATTATCCTGTGTGCCAATTTCTCGAGCAAAAAATGCAAACCCCAATGCTTGCGACCTGCGATGATTACAACGGAGGAATAGCTTGCTGGAATTTAAAAATTGAACAAGAGTTGATCTCAAACCCCCATGCCACATCAAGATCCTAAATACATTCGCAATTTTTCAATTATCGCCCACATCGATCATGGTAAATCCACCATCGCCGATCGCCTTTTAGAAATGACTCGCACGGTTGCAGCAAGAGACATGCAAGAGCAGCTTTTAGACGATATGGATCTAGAAAGAGAGAGAGGGATCACAATTAAAGCTCACCCTGTAACCATGTATTACAAAGCTTTAGATGGACACACTTATCAAATTAATTTCATCGACACTCCTGGCCACGTTGATTTTGCTTATGAAGTATCGCGCTCGCTCGCTGCTTGTGAAGGAGCTCTACTTGTTGTCGATGCGACACAAGGAGTACAAGCGCAAACTTTGGCTAACGTTTTCTTGGCAGTCGATCACAACTTAGAAATTTTACCTGTACTGAATAAAATTGATCTTCCTAATGCCAACCCAACAGAAGTGAAAAAGCAAATTGAAGAGGTGATAGGACTCGATACTTCAATGACAATTGAATGTTCTGCCAAAACAGGGCTTGGAATTGATTTGGTTTTAGAGAGATTACTCACTGTTGTTCCTCCTCCAAGAATCAACGAAGATGGTCATTTAAGGGCGCTAATTTTTGATTCACACTATGACCCTTACCGTGGGGTGATGGTTTATGTAAGAGTGGTCAGTGGAACTTTGAAAAAAGGGACCCCAATTGTGATGATGGCGACACAAAAAAAATTCGAATTATTAGAGGTTGGAATTTTTTGCCCAAATGAAAAACCAACAGAAGAGCTCTCTGCTGGTGAAGTGGGTTATTTTGTAGCCAACATTAAAAATTCTGCTGATGTTAAAATTGGCGATACGGTGACTTATCAAAAGAATCCGGTTCAAGAACCTTTAAAGGGATTTAAAGAGATTAAGCCTGTGGTTTTTGCAGGGATTTATCCCATCGACACAACAGAGTTTGAAGCTTTGAAAGAAGCTTTAGTGAAGCTGCAGCTTAATGACTCAGCGCTGTATGTTGAGCAAGAAACAAGCCAAGCGCTTGGATTTGGTTTCCGCTGCGGCTTTTTAGGTTTATTACATTTAGAAATTGTCTCTGAGCGAATTTTAAGAGAGTTTGATATTGATATTGTCATTACAGCTCCTTCGGTTGTTTATCGCTTAACTCTTGGGAAAGGTGAGCAAGTAGAATTAGACAATCCGTCTCGTTACCCTGATCCCACTTTTATTGACTATATCGAAGAGCCTTGGGTAGAATGTCATATCATGACCCCTGCTGATTATATCGGCGCTATTATGAATTTAGGCAATGACAAAAGAGGTGATTTAGTTAAGACGGAAAGTGTTGGAGAGACAAGAGTCTTTTTAACTTTTCACTTCCCTTTAAACGAAGTTGTTACTGATTTTAACGATAAGTTAAAATCGGCGACAAAAGGTTATGCTTCTTTTGACTATGAATTTCATAGCTATAAAAAAAGTGACATCATCAAATTAGAAATCAAAGTCAATGGAGAGGCTGTCGATGCCTTTTCTTGTCTGGTCCATCGCTCCAAAGCAGAGCACAAAGGAAGAGCTATTTGTGCTAAACTCAAAGATGTGATTCCAAAGCAACTTTTTAAAGTTCCTATCCAAGCAGCCATTGGTGGAAAAATTGTTGCCCGTGAAACTATTTCCGCTATTACCAAAAACGTCACAGCTAAGTGTTACGGGGGAGATATTACCCGTAAAAGAAAGCTGTGGGAAAAACAGAAAGAAGGTAAAAAGCGGATGAAGGAAATTGGTAAAGTTAATATCCCGCAAAGTGCGTTCATGGAAGTTTTAAAAAGTTAACTGTATTTTTGAAAAAATACTATATTCAATTTTTTTCTTTAAATTCTTCTTCTAAAGGTTTATAAAAAATTAATTAAGACAAAATATGACTTTTTAGAAAAAAATGAGATCTTTGTGTAAAAAAATTGCTCTATTGATTTTTATCATAAGTTCCTACACGCTTCATAGTGACGATTTTATAGTCTCATCACACAATGTTAATGGGATCAATTCACTACATCAAGCCATTTTAGATTTAAATAATTCTACGTCTGAAAACAATCGCATTATCTTGCAATTAGACAATCAAGAGCCCCTTTTGATTGAAGAAAATTTACCTCACATTGAAAAACCAGTTGAAATCATCGGTGTTGGTCCCAATAAACAAAAGATCGATGGGCAAAAAAAAGCCAGACTTTTTGTGATTCGAGCACCAACCATTCTGGCAAATATTGAGATTAGCAATGGGGTGGCAGCGGGAGGAAATGGCGCAAATGCTTCATCATCGCCAGTTTGTAACGCTGGTGGTGGCGGTGGTGGAATGGGCTGTGGGGGGGCAGGTTATGTTGATGTTGGGACCACATTAACCATTAGTAGCATAGCGGTGACAGGCAACTCTGCAACGGGAGGGAATGGGGGAAATGGGGGAACTTCTGGACAAAATGATCCTGGAGTTGGAGGCGGAGGTGGAGGCGCAAGCTTTACAACCTCTGCAACAACGACTACTCAAAATGGTGGGGGTATTTTCCAGAGTAGTACTGTAGGAGGAGTTGTGACAGATACAACATTATCAACAGGAGGAGCCGCTATTAGTTTTCCTGTAACGTTGAATCCAGGCTATGGTGGTGGAACTGGTGGTAGTGGGTTAACTGGTAGTACTCTTAGAGTTGCGGCTAGCGCAACAACTTCAAATGGAACAGGATTAAGTGGAGGGGGTGCTACTCCTCCTGCTTCTGTACAAAATTCTACGACAGCCGGGAGTGGGGGATATTGTGGTGGTGGTGGTGGTGGTGGTGTTGCTGCCGGTGCTGGTGGTGGAAATGGTGGAGGATATGTCTCTCAAAATTTAAATTGTAGTGGGGGTGCTGGTGGTGGCTATGGTGGCGGTGGTTGCGCTGGAAAAAATCCCAATAACAGTGCGAGTACAGCCGGAGGAGGCGGTGGTTTTGGAGGAGGCGGTGGCGGTTCTGGTGGAGACGTTAACGCTAACCTCGGTGGGGCTGGTGGTGGCGGCTTTGGTGGTGGTGGTGGTGGAACAAATGCAAACCAAGGACATGCACCAACAACAGGACGATTGGCTGCTGGTGGAAGTTATGGAGGAACCGGT
>CAZJSX010000068.1:0-8080 GCA_964548845.1 uncultured bacterium
GATAACTACAAAGGAACCTCATTTCTCTTGTATAATTGGTGATTTTGACCTCCTTTTCTTTTTACTGCCTTATTAAAAGCCTCTCTTCTCAATCAATAAAAATAAGCATCTAATAGCTAGGCATTTACACTAGATAAGACCGTACCTCCATTGTCAATGGAAGGTTTTACATCAAACCTTCCATTGACAATGGAAGTCTTATTCGATAAAATAATGAATAAAAGGGATAAAGATGATAGATAGAGAATTGCTCAAACAAGTGATTGCTGATCAAAGAGAATATCAATCACCAAAAGTATACTTTAAACGATCGCAGATCGATCATATCTGTGAGTTTCTCGACAATCCCAGCATTCTTATCTTAAGTGGAATGAGGCGATCTGGAAAATCTACAATTCAACGTATATTCCAAAAAGAGATGCTAAAATCAGATTACTATTTGAACTTTGATGATGAACGCTTAATTCATTTCACAGTTGAAGATTTTCAAAATTTACTAGAACTTTTCATAGAGCTATTTGGTAAACAATCTACTTTTTATTTTGATGAAATTCAAAATATAGAAGGATGGGAGCGCTTTATACGAAGACTCTATGAAAAAGGTAATAAGATTTTTATCACAGGATCCAATGCCAAACTACTCAGCAAAGAGCTCGGAACACATTTAACAGGTCGGTATACTCAATTTGAAGTTTTCCCCCTTTCATTCAAGGAAATTATTCAACACGAATACCCCGCAATTATTGATAAAAAAGCCTTATCAACAGACGATATTGGTACGGCGTTGCATCACTTTTCAAACTATTTCAAACACGGAGGAATTCCTGAATATTTTAAATTTAAAAAAACGGAATATTTAAAAGATTTATACGAAGGGATTCTTTATCGGGATATCGTTGCTAGATATAATATTAGTAATGAAAAGCCGCTGCGAGAATTAGTTTACTATTTTGCTAGCAATATCGGTAAAGAGTTCAGCTATACAAAACTTGGGCAAACTATTGGCCTGAGCAGCACTAGCACTATTTCTAATTATTGCTCTTATTTAGAACAAAGCTACCTCTGCTTCTTTTTAAATCGCTATAGCCATTCTCTCAAAAAGCAGATCCTATACAATAAAAAATGCTACATGATCGACGCTGCTTTAATTCACACGATCGGCTTTAGAGTTAGCGATGATAGAGGAAGATTATTAGAAAATATCGTTTTTCTTCATTTAAAAATGAAAAGACAAGAAATTTATTTCCATAAAGCTGAAAAAGAATGTGATTTCATCATTAGAAAAAACAATCAAATTTTTCAAGCAATTCAAGTTACAGTAAGCTGCGTCGACAGAAATGTAAAAGAGCGAGAAATGAATGGCTTACTTGAAGCCATGAACGCTTATGGACTAAAACAAGGCTTTATTATTACTGAAAACGATCACGAAACAATTGAAGTTGATGATCTTCAAATTCACATTGTTCCTATATGGAAATGGTTATTAGATGATAGTATATTTAAATTGAGTTAATAACTAACTCAATCTCTTGATGATCTCTTTAGACTCTTTTTCATCAATTAGAACAAACTGCTTGAATTCTGGCTCATAGCAGTAGACATCAGCTTGCCCGATATCAAACCACCAGCCATGTATACGCAATTTCTTTTGATCAAGCCTCTCTTTAACAAAAGGGTGACTTGAAATGTGACGCAATTGCTGTAAAACATTTAACTGTGAAAGTTGATTGACTGTAGACAAATTAGCGTCGGGAGTAAACTCTAAATTTTTATGTTTAAGAGTCTCTTCTCCATACTTTAACCAACATCTTAAATGCGAAGGCTCAACCTTATCTACACCCTGTTCAATGGCTTTCATTGCTCCGCACTCAGAGTGACCACAAATGATAATATCAGAAACTTTGAGAGAAAAAAGGGCAAATTCTATAGCAGCGGCCGCACTAGAGTCTTCTGACACAGAGTGTGAAGGTGGGATTAAATTGCCTACATTACGAAGCACAAATAGATCACCAGGATTTGTAGAAGCAAAGAAATTAGGGGCAACTCGGCTATCAGAACAGGTGACAAAAAGGGCATCCGGCTTTTGACCTAAAGCTAACTTTGCAAACAACGCCCTTTTTTCTTTAGTCAATTTTTTACGAAAATCAACAATACCATGTATCAATTTCTTCATATTTGATTAAATTTATTACGGGGGTTAAAATTTGCAATGATAATACTAAATTAAAAAAGGTTTGTAAACTTGAAATCATCAAGACACAAACCCTTTATCAAATTTCAATTTGAAAGCTTATGGCGTTATCTAGCCTTTCTTTTACTAAGAAAAGCCACCCCAGCACCTACAATAATTAAAAATATCCCTGAATAAAACATAATCTTTGCTGTTTTACTATAGGGTGCTGCTTTATTGGCTGCTGCTTGATTGATTTGTCCTCCAAAAAAATCAGCGACATTCTTGGCAGCTTTTCCACCCCATTCCGTCACAGCATTATTTTGTATGGTATCTGTCGCACCCTGAACTTTACCAAGTTCTGCCTCGACTTTTTTATTGATATAGGCTGAAAAGCCAATAAACAATATACCGACAACCACAATCACTATTCCGATGATTCGCTTAGTATTCATAAATAGAATCCTTTTTTCTCTAAATTAGCCGGGTCAATCAGAGAAAGCAATAGATTTTTTAATCCATACTCTAACAACAGATCCTCTCTCTTAATCCTGTCAATTAACTAACCTTTGAAACTCTTCCCAAAGCAGAAATCAACGATCGAGTCTGTCTCATCAACCTTTCAGCAGTAACCTCAGTAGACCTATTTGCACCAGTAGGTGGGTTGGACCATTCCCAAACTATACTTTTTTTAGTTTCAGGATTATCTAAACTCAAACAACACCCTTTCTTATCTGCAGCTAGGCTAATCCAGGTTTTCTTAGAAATAGTCCAAGGCCCCAAATCCATATGCTTGAAAGTCCATGATTTTCTTTCGTCATTTGAAGTCCACGCAGAGCATCCCCCTTGTATCACTTGAAAACATCTATCTTCAAGATCCCTATGAGGTTCTAGAAATTCACCCGCCCCAAAACTAAATACACTGAGTTGTTCTGTATGTAGATGCCAAAAACTCATTCTGCTATTTGGAACTGATATGCATTTAAAAGAAACTTTCTCATTAACGCCATAACCCAATTTTTCAAGTTTATCTCTTCTTTCTTGACCTTCAGAGGGTCTTGTAGCGAGCCCATCAGGCTCTCGATCGCTTTGTAGTTGGATAGGCAATCCATACTCTGCTCGAGGTTTAATATATGCTGTCATGATGTGAGCTTCATTATTTGTGATTCAGAAATAATCTGACTTTTCTATTATTTTTCCAAGAAAGTTTTAAGCGAATTTATTTTAGTGAGCAAAGTCAGGAGATTAAAATAATTTTTATAAAACATTTTGCTTCATTGGCAAAATTCAGTTGAAATAGAGCCATTTTTGAGTTAAAATGAGCTTAAATAATTAATAAGTATCATGAAAATTTACCCATACCCATTGTCTTTACCTCTTGCTAAATATGACCTGAAAAAAAAAGTAGAGTTACCACCTCGCAAAGACTTATTTAGTTATTGGTATGCCCCTTTAGTTGTCAGCGCAGCTATTTATGCAATCTTGCAACTAAACTCCCATTTTTCAAAGATTATTCTCTCATCACCCAACCCTTCAACACCAGTGCAAAATACCCCACCATTTTTTACTCAAAAAAATAACAATGAATGGTTAAATTCATCTAGTTTTGATACTCATAAAAAAGTTTCAGATAACATTCTACCCTCTTTCTCTTACACACCTTTGAAAAGCACTTCAAATGCCCCATCAGCCCCAGTTAAAAATGAAAAGCATCTTCATAGACAACCTAAATTAGACCATAACGATTTTCAAGTTAATAAATATCATCGCAATGCGAATACAAGGTTAGTAGATGACTTAGTTGAAAAAGAAACGATGTCTTACTGGGATTATTTAAAAAATATGAACCCTTTATATTACACATTGCCCCTTAGCGCTCTTGCGATTTACGCATCCCCTCTTTCCCTAAAAACGACCATTTATCAAATTTTTAAATTTATTGTTTTAGCTCCTTATATACTAGAACAAAAATTAGAAAGTTTTATGTACTCATCATCAAATACTTTACGGGATATGCCGTTAGAACAGGATAGTCCGCCAATAGCCTCATATCCCATTTCTGAAGAATGGCTCAAACAAATGTTTCCTTTTGTTCGAAAGATCGGTATAAATGATTATGTTTAAGTTAAAAAGATCATGCTTTGTTTGATCAGACTAAGAATTACCAAAAAGAGATCTCCAAAAACCTCTTTGATAATCTGGATCTTCAGATTTTAATTGCCTAACAGTCGTTCTTTGAATATCCCCTACAATCTCAAATTGCTCTTGAAAAGAGATACTCGGATATGTTTGAGATTGAGTAAAAACTTCGCGAAGAACATTTCCCTTAGAATTAGACTTACAAATCTCTTTTGAACTAACCCCCTCTTTGTTTTTAATATTTGGGTCTGCACCCACAAGGATTAAGTCTTGTATTAACTTTTTATTGTCACGCCCTTCATAATATAAACGAACTGCATCATGTAGCGGTGTATTTCCATTGTTATCTCCCACTTTTGCTAGAGTAAATGATAGCCCCATCACTTCAAATTTAGAAAGTGCCTTTACTGTTTCTTCAGAATAATAATCCCCTCGATGTGTTTTCACAAAAGAATGAAGCGGTGTAGCTCCATTTTCAAGGTGTGGAAAAGCCATAAATCCTTCAGTCTTCTGCTTCATTTTCTGCAATAATTGGTGTTGCTCAAAATAAGAACACTCTTTATTACCAAACGAAAAAAAGCCAGCATTAGGATCTTTTTTATAGGAATAATTTGCACAATGAGATGCAAAGACATGGAATGCTGATCCATGAACTCGATCCTGTCTAGAAGGATCATGCCCTTTATCGAGTAGTGCATGAGTCATTTTATGATTTGGCTTTGTTTGACTAACCCCTTCTGATTTTAATTCCATTTTTAAAGCTTCATTTAAAAGAGTTTCAAAATCAGGAGCTCCTCGTCGCACAGCTTTCTCATCATCGTCCAGCTGTGGCATTTTCTCTAACATGAATTGAAACTTTCTGCCATCTTGAGCATTAAGGGTATCAAAAATCGGCGGGTCTATCTCTGATCGATCAGAATTGCCCCCTAATAAATTCTCGACTAAACCTTGAAAAGGCGATATATCAATTAAATTTGAAGGGGAACGCTCCACGATGTTTTTAAAGGATCTAAAACTTCCAGCAAGTGCGGCTAGATGTAATGCTGTAGCTTTTCTTTCAGGTCTAATGGGATGAGGAATGGTTTTAGAAAGATCTACGTTATGATTCAAACATAATTTCACTAAATTATCTTCTAATTCTTCCCTCTTCTCTCCTCGTAATGTTTTCCAAGAACCAAACCGAGCTATTTTTCCTAAATAAAGAGCCGTTAAAGGTGTTATTCCTCTATCATCTTCTAAATAACGAACGCTTTTCTTATTCAAATAATCGACTAAAGGTAGATTACCCATCGCCATCGCCATATTTAAAGGGCGACCACTAATAGTTCCATCGGGATTTGCTCCACGATTCAATAAAAAAGCTGCTGCTTTAGTAGAATTATAAAGTGCTGCTGTAAATAAAGCTGTCTGATAAAAACCTGGCGATTCTTGATCTGCTTGAGAAAGCAGTTCCCTATTATTCAAAATCGATAAAGCCACTATATCGTTTCTAAAAGCTGCATGCCTGACAACAGACTGATGTGTGAATGGGCCCGGCTCACTATTTGTTAAATCTTCACGAAAGTTAGAATACTGTCTTTGATCAAGTAACTCGCGAAGTGTTTTTGAGTGTTGGTGATCTTCTTTAGTAATTCTATAAAAAATTCGATCATCTAAACTTGCTCTACAATTAGTACAACTTAAAGAAAGATCTGTATCATGATTTTCTCGAGGTCTGTTTTTCCAACTCTCAAGACATCGCATATCAACTATTTGATTACAACAGCCAGTTAATAATAAACCTTCTTGAATCCCTTCGCGATTTGGGGCGTCATCCTGACAGATGGAGCAAAAACCTGAATTTTGTTGTTCATCTAAAAATTTGAGACCAGAAAGACCCTTTGGTGGGCTCCAGAAAAATAGGCTTGTTGGTCTAGATTCAGTTGCTTGTAAACTCATAAATATTCAGTAAGAATTAGTTAAAACTTCAAGTTATGATATCTACTTTATTTTATTTAATGAAGATAAATAATTATTACGAGAAAGTAATAAACTCTTTTTTCAAAAAAATGGAATGTTATTACAAAGTTTTTTTCTTAAAAAAGATTTATTGAAATGAAGATGGTATCAGAGAGCACCTCATAAAAAGGGAAAACTGACTCAAATTGAACTGAAGTTGAAATCGATTCTCCTACTCTCTTTAATGAGAGCAAGGGTTCGAATTCGTTGCGTTTCGGACGAGGGAGGAACCAAATCCTACCCTGTCTTTAATTAGCTTCCATGTTGAGTATCAATTTTTTTTAATCATGACATCATATGTTTAAACTAGCCATTTTTCTGTCTTTATATATTCTTAATGGCTAGAATATAAAATAGTTTTCTATTGATCAATTTATAATTTAAAAGGGGCATTATGGACATTCAACAAAATTCTTCAATAAGTTATATACTATATGACAAATTTCTCTCAAATATCAGCAAAATATGTGATCTGGCTCAGGAGAAAGTCCAAACTAACAGTTGTTCAAGTGTAAAAGCTGTGGCAGTAGCTTGCTCAAAGCTTAATGAAGTTATACCTTGTCTTTGTGGCCCTTTTATAAATCCTCGACTTATTGAACATAGTTCTACTTTAAATACATTTTTCGATGAAATAAATTGGTATGATAGTGATTTAGCTCAAATGATTAAAAAATTGGCTGCGGATCATAAAATTCGAGAATATTATGATGATTCTTCTACACCTAATCAAAATGGTTGGCTACATAAAGATCTGTATGTTTCTACCGACAGCGCAAACAATTTTGCTTCCAAAGCAGAGTCTTTATTAGATGCAAAATCTTGTAACGAATCACAATCAATTATTAAAGCAGACCACCTTATTATAGTTTTGTCTATTGCAGCTATTGGTTTAGCGGCGGTAAAACTATACTCTTATCTTACAAAATCAAAGTCTGCAGAAATACACCCTAACTAAATATTTGAAGTCTGATAGGACAAATGGATAACACAAAAATATACCCATTTATCTCATTTTATCAAAACGATTCGAATGAATCAAAACATGACTCAATCATTCAAATTATACTTTAATAACTTAATCGATAATCTTAAAAAAAATACGGATGGGGTGGGATTCGAACCCACGGTACGCTTTCACGTACACATGCTTTCCAAGCATGCTCATTCGGCCGCTCTGACACCCATCCAGAAAGAGGCCCAAAATTCTAATTCATTAAAGGGTAATTCTCAATCACAAAGCTTGATCTTTAGAGCAAATATGAGTGTTAAAATTATTTTCAACACCCATTTCAATTATTAATTTTACTTGATAAATAAGCTCATTTATAGGATTATTTTCATAGTTTATTTATTAACAGTGTCCATGAAAAGAAAAATATTATTAATAGCTTTCTTCTCTTTATTAACTATATTTAGTTTTTTTTATAAATCTAAAGATAAAACTCTCACTCAGCCCGATCTTTTAGTCACAATTGCCCCATATAAGTATTTTATTGAAAAACTGACAGATAACTCTGTAGATGTAGCTTATTTAGTACCAGTTGATGGCGATCCACACGGATTTTCACCCTCTGCTAAAGAGTTTGCCTCTATGTATCAAGCCAAAGCTTGGTTTACTATTGGAGAGCCTTTTGAAGGGCATTTCTTACCTATTTTGCAAAAGCAAAATCCTAATTTGAAAGCGATTGCTTTAAATGAAAATCTTGACACTTTGCATATTCACTGTGGGCATCACCACCATCATCATCACCATAATCAAGACGATCTTCATTT
>CAZJSX010000069.1:0-8020 GCA_964548845.1 uncultured bacterium
CAGGGTGAAGAGGTTTAGTATATCCTGAACAGTCGAAATAACACATGATCTCTTTGTACATGTTGCTTTTAGCAAGTCTCCAAAAAAAACTCATATTGTAATTAATCAATCCGTGAGTAAACCAGCCTTGGGCAGGAACTTCATGAATAAAAAGTCCTCCTACAGAGGCTAAATCGTGCATTACTTTAAATGCTTGATATTGGTTGCAAATATGCTCAGAAGTTCCCAGATTGCAAACTAAATCATATTTCCCTTTATATTTTCTAGGGCAGTTATCAAAATTTAAATCTAAAGGGATGGCATGAGGGCTACTATCTACATCAATAGCTATATGCTTATATCCTATGTGCTTCCAAAATTGATTTGAAAAAGGGGCATATTTGTCAAATTGTCTTCCTATAGAAGTTTCTGGATCAAAGGTAGGGTCTAAATCTATATAATCTTTTCCATATTCTTTAAAAAATTCAGTAATTAAATCTCTTCTTGCTAAAAAATAATCTGAAAGTTGTTGTGCGCCAATTTCTGCAACAGATTTACATGAGTTTAACAACCCAAGTCTTTTTAATTTTAGCAAACGCTCAAGAAAGAGATTTGACATTCCCATATAAATTTCTCCTAAAAGGATTTTTGTAATTAAAGGATCAAGCTAAAATATTTAATCAAAAAGAGCAACATTTATTCATTATAAATTAATATAAAAAGTAGAGTTATGAAAATATGGTAGAAAATGAGTTATCAGTATTTCCAGTCAGATTAAGAAATCAGTTTAAGTTTCTAGAGGGATTTCTTTTTTCTTTAAGTACTTGTCTAGTTTTTGAAAACTTTTTGAAGGGGACAAAAAATATAAGTTGTTTTACGAGAAAAATTCTTTTTTCTATGGAAAGATGAGAGAAAAAATCATATCGTAAAAACAATTTGCTTCGGATATTTTTATATTTGTTTTGAATAAACTCCGATAAATCTTCTATGGGAAACATTTTAGATGCTTGCTTAAATTCATTTCATAGTAATTCCACAAAAATTCTTTGGTTAGATAACGAAAGAATGTTAAATCAGAATTCTTGGTGGTTTGCTTGAAAAGAGAGAATAAAAAAGGTTTTAAGATACAGCTGGGTAGTTTTTTGAATGCCAGGAAGCAATATGAAAATATAAACCATTTAAAGTTTACTATGAATGGTATTTTAGTGGCAGCTAACTGGTAGTGCTTTTTTCTTGGAAAATAAGCTGCTTGAGTTTTGTGTGCATATGAATGGTTCCAGAGCAGAAAAAAATCAATACTGGCTTGATGCAATCCTTCTTCTTTGTAATCATTTTTTTTAGATAATTCAAAAAACATCAGATCTTGATTATTTGCAAAGTAGTGGTATTTCTTAGTTGGACAAGAATTGAATAAATATTCCCTATAGTCAATCGATTGACAAAGCAAACGGATTTTTTTCTCAGGATAGATATACATGGGGTGAGTGTGAAAAGCTTGCTGGAAAAAATTATTTGCCTGTGTTTTCCAAGATAAGGTGGAAGCTAGAAAGGAGATTTTCTCATGCTGAAATCTTTTAACCACTCTTTCAGGATGGAGATTGTCTAAAGCTAGTGCAATTAAGTCTTCATCAGCATAACTATTTTGATTTAGGATTTTTTCTTTAAAAATTGAAGATTCGTAGACATCTTCTAGGCTTAAATTTACTCCTGGACATAAGACGAGACGATAACCTGCTTGAATTAACTTGGAAAGATTGGCAAAAAAGGAATGTCCATATATAGCATCAGGGCTATCAAACATCATTCCTGCGTTATATTGATAAGCCTCAAGGATTGCTAGATCATGGGTTTTACTAAAAATTTTATAAGCACACTTATCTTTTTGATCAATTTCAATAGGAGTTAATTCAATTGAGACTGTTTGTGCTAATTTTTCAAAAGGTTTGGAGTGTTGTATATAATCAAGGTCATTTTGAGGGGCATAGATTTTGTAGGCTACTTTGAGTGTTTAATTTAAAGCTTGAAGTCCGTTTGAGGTGAGTCTTGTAGATAAGTTATTATATAGGAAATTGTCGCAATATTCTTTTCCCCAAACTGCTAAGATAATGTGAATTCGAGAAGGGAGTTGTTTTTTCAATAGACCTCTATTTACGGTTGTTATTAATTCAGTAAAACAAAGAGAAAAAATAAGCAAGCTGATATAAAAATGCAAATTTTAAAATCTAAATTGAAATAATAAGCAAAGCTGGGTATTTATATTAAATATGAAACAAAAATTAATAATAGTTCTCGCATTCTTATTTTTTTATCCCGCTTTTGCATCAGCAGAAGTTTGTGTGGGTTTAGACCGTATTTTTAATGAACCCTATGCAGAGCAATTAAAGCAGAAAAATATAGCTATAGTTACCAATCAGAGTGCTGTCAATAAAGCTAATGAGCAAGCTTTTGATCTCTTTATCGAAAATCAAGATCAATATGATTACAAGCTAGTTGCTGCTTTTGCACCAGAGCATGGACTTGATGGAAAATTACATGCTTCTGAAAACGTGCCAGATCAAAATAAACTATCTGTTCCGATTTATAGCCTGCATGGCGATCATAAAAGACCAACTAATGAAATGCTCAAAGGGGTTGATTTAATTGTCTTTGATATGCAAAACGTCGGCGTGCGTTGCTATACTTATGAAACGACTCTTTGTTATGTCATTGAAGAGGCTGCTAAGAGAAAAATACCTGTAATGGTGTTAGATCGCCCTAATCCTCGAGGTGGTCTTCTTATTGAAGGATTGGGAGTGGAGAATAAATATCGCTGTTTTTTAAGCTACAATAACATTCCTTTCTGCCATGGCATGACCATGGGAGAGCTTGCTCGTTATGTCAATGAAGAGAGTCATCTTGGATGTCAATTGCAAGTTGTTGTTATGAAAGGTTGGAAAAGAGAGATGGCTTTTGCAGAAACAGGATTACCGTGGTCAGCACCTAGCCCCAATATTCCAGATGCAGAAACAGCTCTAGTTTATCCAGCAACTATACTACTTGGTGAAACTTTAGAAATTGTGAGTGTCGATTTAAGAGGACCAAAGCCATTTAAAAGATTTGGAGCTCCGTGGATGCACAATCAAGAATTGGCTGATGTCTTAAATCAAAGAGGGCTGCCTGGAGTTTTCTTTATTGCTGAAACTTTCACCCCAACTTGGGGAAAATATCAGGGTGAAGTTTGCCCTGGAATCTTACTCAAAGTCACCTCCATCAAAACATTTCAGCCGTTGGCAACACAGTATGCCATCTTTGAAGAACTCATGAGAATTTATCCTGTGGATTTTGAAAGAGAGCTAGATGTTGCGATGTCTAAAGGGCGAAAGAAAACCTGCAATTATATTACAGGTAATGAGAATCTCATGAACTCTTTAGAAACTAAAAAAGATTTCATGAAAGAGCTCAAAATTATTGAAGATTTGGGAATCAAAGATTTTCTTTATAAAAGAGAAAAGCATCTTCTCTATTAAAATTTAGCACTCTAGCTATTTTTTTGCTAAAAAATTACAGAAAAAGTTGACATTAAGCTCTATCTTAAACTATGATTTGCCTTCAAAATAGTACAAAATTTAGAGGAGTGAATACTTATGGCTCAAGTAAAACCTTTAGG
Organism: uncultured bacterium; assembly: GCA_964548845.1. Taxonomy (GTDB): domain Bacteria; phylum Chlamydiota; class Chlamydiia; order Chlamydiales; family JAAZZY01; genus CAZJSX01. The sequence goes on from CAZJSX010000069.1 coordinate 3,626, forward strand.
AGCGCGCTTATTAGTTAAACGTTTAGAAGCTCAAAAAACAAAAGGTGGTATCTTTTTACCAGAAACGGCTCAAGAAAAGCCAAAACAAGGTAAAGTTGTAGCTTTAGGGACAGAAAATCCTTCAAATATCAAAGTCGGCGATCAAGTCTATTTCTCTTCGTACTCCGGATCAGAAGTGACTCTTAAAGGAGAAGAAGGCTACTTAATATTGCCTTTGGATGATGTTCTTTGCGTTATTGAATCTTAAATTATAATCTAAGGATATACTTATGTCTAAAATACTGAAATTTCACGGTGATGCTCTTAAATCGATACAGAAAGGAATTTTCACACTCGCTCGAGCAGTAAAAGTGACTCTGGGACCAAAAGGGCGCAATGTTGTCATCAATAAAGAATTTGGATCACCTTTATCGACAAAAGATGGAGTGACTGTTGCCAAAGAAATTACCCTTAAAGACAAATTTGAAAATATGGGAGCTCAACTTTTAAAAGAAGTTGCTTCTAAAACATCTGATATAGCAGGCGATGGAACAACAACCGCAATTGTACTTGCAGAAGCTATTTTCACCTTGGGTGTTAAAAGTGTCACTGCGGGTGTGAATCCTATGGCCTTAAAAAGAGGTCTTGATAAAGGGGTGCTTATCCTTGTAGATGCTTTAAATCAGATGGCTAACAAAGTAAGCAAGCCACAAGAAGTCAAACAAATTGCAACGATTTCTGCCAATAACGACGAAGAGATTGGAGCAATCATTGCCCAAGCGATGGATAAAGTGGGCAAAGATGGAACCATTACTGTTGACGAAGCTAAAGGATTTGAAACTATTTTAGATGTTGTTGAAGGGATGAAATTCGATAAAGGTTATGTTTCACCTTATTTTGTGACTAACCCAGAAAATATGAGTGCAGAATTTACTAATGCTTATATTTTGATTGTGAATAAAAAACTCTCAACTGCTAAAGAAATCGTTCCATTCTTAGAAGCATTTATGGAAAAAGGTCAAAAGCCTTTAATCATCATTGCTGATGAGATCGAAGGAGAGGCGCTTGCTACTCTTGTTATTAATAAATTAAAAGCCAGCATGCCTATTTGTGCTGTTAAATCACCAGGATTTGGAGATAGACAAAGAGCCATGCTCGATGATCTTGCCATTTTAACAGGGGCCACAGTTGTTAGTGAAGATGCTGGTCTTTATATCGAAAAAGTAGGACTAGAAGTTTTAGGTTCTGCAAAATCGATTAAAATTGGAAAAGAAGAGACTACAATTGTTGACGGTCTTGGTAAGACTCAGTTAATTCAAAATAGAATTTCTCAAATTCGAGCAGAAATTGCTAGATCAACTAATGACTATGATCGCGAAAAACTCGAAGAGAGATTGGCAAAGCTTGCTGGTGGAGTTGCTGTGATCCATGTTGGAGCTGCAACAGAAACTGAAATGAAAGAGAAAAAAGCCAGAGTTGAAGATGCTCTGCATGCCACAAGAGCTGCCGTTGCTGAAGGAGTTGTTCCTGGTGGTGGTGTTGCCCTTTTAAGAGCCGTTCGCGCTTTAGATAAAGTCAAAATGGATACTGAAGAAGAGCAAATGGGGATTAAGATTTTACAGAAAGTCTGTTTTGCTCCAGCCACTGCTATTGCCAATAACTGTGGAAGAGAAGGGAACGTTATTGCTGAAAAAATTTACGAAAGTAAAGAAAAGTCATTTGGTTATAACGGGCTTACAGATGAATTTACCGATATGATGAAAGCGGGAATTATCGATCCAGTTATGGTTACAAAAAGCGCCCTTTTAAATGCGACTTCAGTTGCCGGACTTCTCTTAACAACAGCGACGCTAATCACTGACAAGCCACAACCTAAAAAAGATATGCCTGCAATGGGCGGAATGGGTGGCATGGGTGGTATGCCAGGTATGGGTGGCATGGGAATGGGCGGAATGCCAGGAATGGGCGATTTCTAACAATACAACTATGTGCAAGGCCTCAAAGTATTTTCCTTGAGGCCATGCTATTATTTTAAGGAATCAAATATGCCAACATACGATTATCATTGCACTGCTTGTGAATATTCCGATGAAATTTTTCATAAAATTTCTCAAGAGCCAATCAAGCGTTGTCCTAAATGTGGCAAAGATACTCTACAAAGAGGAATTGGTGGTAAAAACGCATCCTTTAATTTTAAAGGAACAGGTTTTTATATTACCGATTACCGCAATGCAGCAAAGAGTGATAAGAAAAAAGATTAAGCTTTTTTCCAGAAAGCGGGTGTAAATAGAATTAAAAGCATATAAAATTCTAAACGTCCTAGCACCATCCAAAACGTAGAGATTAATTTAGAGAAGTTACTCATGTAAGCAAAAGACTGAGAAGCTCCTCCTGGTCCATATGCTAGTCCCACGTTATTAATAAAGCTACTGGTGACACTAAAAGCGGTTCTAAAATCTAATCCATCTGCAATATAAATTAATGTGCTAAGTAATGAGAAAAAAATGACTAGAAAAAAGAAACTGAGTGTTGTTTCTTTAATCGTGGGGTTAACAGGCTGTTGTCTAATTTTGAAAGTACTTACAATTTCTGGTTTAAAAATCGCTTCTGTTCTAAAAATTGCAGCTCTCATTAAAATATAATAGCGCATAACCTTAATCCCGCCAGCTGTTGAGCAAGACATCCCCCCTAGATACATGGCTGTAATCATGATTGCTTGTGCAAAATAGGGCCATTGATCATAGTCGACAAGCATAAATCCTGTAGAGCTTTGGCATGAAACATATTGGAAAAGGCCGAGTCTAAATGATTGTGCAAAGTTAAGTTTTTCAGTGATTCCAGAAAGCATCATTTCATTTTTTCCAATTAAACTAAAAATGACAAAAGAACTGCCAACTAAAATGGTGATCAAATACAAAAGAAATTCAGGATCTAAAAGTTTAAATAATTTGCCTCTAATGACATAAAAAATGAGTGTGAAGTTAGTGCTTCCAATCAACATAAACAGCATCATAATCCACTGAAGTAGTGGAGCATTATAAATTTGTAGAGTTTCTCGATAAGGCATAAATCCACCAGTTGAGATTGTTGCCATCGCAATTAAGACCGAGTCGAGTAATGTCAAATCTGAGCTTGTGACTTTGAGTAAAAAAATTAGAATAATGGTTAAAGCTAAATAAGCTTTCCACAATAAAGAAGCTGCTTCTTTTGCGCGAGGGGCTAAACTCTCTTTAGAGGGTCCTGGAATTTCAGCTTGGACAAGCAGTTTGTTCCCCCCCAATCCATAAGCTGGCAGTACTGCAATAAAAAGAACAACTATCCCCATTCCACCAAGCCATTGCATAAAACAACGCCAAAATAAAAGGCCGCTGCCAATAGCATCAAAGCCTGTATAGAGTACTTGACCGGTTGTTGGGTCTTTAATTGGGTTGATGTTTCCGTAAAATGAGTATTTTACTTTTGAGGCTTCGGAAAAAGAGACAGAGATCGGTTTATTTTCTCCAGTCACGGGATCAATATTTTTAGGATACATCACGGAAGCTCCGGTTGTTGTAAATCCAGAGACCGCTTCAAAATAAGCATCAATTGGGTTAGAAAGAGTTCCACTTAAAATGAAGGGTATGCCGCCAATAACCCCGGAGAGAAACCAAATCAAGCAAAGAGATAAAAAACTTTCTCTTCGAAATAATTTTCTTCCATCAGCTTTTCTTCCAATGTAACGCAAAGTAAAAGCTAGTATCAAGCAAATCAAAATAGTATAAATAAACGACCATGTTGAATGAGGCTGTGGGTGCAAATATTTAGGGACAAAGAATTGATAGTAAAGGGCAATAGATAATGGGATGAGCAAAAAGGCTGCTAAGACAAACAGATAATTGGATATAAATTTACTAATTTCTCTAATGTGCATCACAATAACTTTTGTAAAATATTATAATGTCTAGGATGTGTGACTACAATTACAGTATCACCGGGGCATAACACTTTATTTCCATCGGCAATCATGATTCGCCCTCTATTTTGAATAGCTGCAAACACGAGATCTTTAGGTAAGTAGCTTCCGAGTTCGTAAAGAGGGATTCCTGCAATTGGAGAAGATGCAGAGACTTTTAATTCAATAATTTTAGCTCTATTCTCATACAAAGAAGCCACAGCTACAATTTTTTGTCTTTGTAAAATAGATAAAATACGATTCGACATAGCTTCTCTAGGAGAGATATAATGATCGACGTGAACTTGCTCTAAGATATTGCTAAAATTAATATCCGAAATAGCAGCTAGTGTTTTGTCGCACCCTAAATTTTTAGCAATCGAGCAAGCTAAAATATTAATCTCATCATGAGGAGTACAGGCAACTAGTGCGTCAAAATTGCCGATATTTTCCATCTGCAAAAAAGCAGCATTGCAGCCATCAGC
>CAZJSX010000070.1:0-7976 GCA_964548845.1 uncultured bacterium
GGACCAATGGCATTGGCTACATCGTTAGCACCATGGGCAAAGGCAACAAAACAGGCACTTAAAACTTGCAAGTAACCAAAGACTTTTTCAACTTGGCTATGTTCTCTGCTTGTCACATGAACATCTATTTGCTTTTTAGCTTCATGAGCTGCAAGCGATAGTTTTTTTGCCATTTCAGCAACATGATCTTGAAGTGGTCCGCTAGCTGCTGTCTCTGTTTGGCGAAGATATTTAATAGATTTATGTAGTCCGCGTAACACTTGAAAGTCTACACGTTGTTTTTCTTCTTTTTCTTCACAGCTTGGTCCTAATTTTCTTTTAAAGACAAAATAGCTAATGATCCAGGCTAGAGTACCTAAAATCATAGAGAGTCCGAAAGCGGGAAGAAAGGCAAAATTAAGGTGAAGCGCTTTCATCCCACCCATTAATACGCCCATTCCTAAAAGAAAGAATAAGCAGAAAGAAAAGATGGGGGATAAAATTCGAGCAGATACCAATGGATTTGCAGAAAAAAGAATTTGTTTCTGAACGAGACTAAAAACAAAATAGCTGATCAACGCCCCTAATAATGGAGATAAAATCCAGCTCATTACAATATAGTAAATTTCTGACCATTGAATTGCAGAAGGTCCCATGACAACCAAACCAAAGCCCATGAGCGCGCCAATAATAGAGTGAGTTGTGGAGACTGGCCACCCATAGAAAGAGGCTAGCTGCAACCAAATTCCAGTTCCAAGAAGTGCTGCAATCATTCCAACAGCCAAGACAAAAGGCTCTTGGCTAAAAGCTGTCGTATTGATAATTCCACTTTGAATTGTTTCAGAAACATGGGAGCCTATTAAAAAGGCGCCGGCAAACTCTAGAAAGGCAGCTAGGATAACTGCTTTTTTTAAAGTTAACGCTTTTGAGCCCACAGAGGTTCCCATGGCGTTGGCAACATCGTTTGCGCCGATGTTCCAGCTCATGTAAATACCAAAGACGAGGCTAAGTACTAATAATCCAGTTTCCATATCTCTTTTTTATTTTCTTTCAATTGTCATGCGAGTACAGCTGGCTAATTTCTCTGAAAGGTAAGAAATTTGACCAATCCATTCTAAAACTTGCATAATTAAGTGAAACGAAGAGTAAGATAGTTCATGTTCTAAGTTGAAAAGTTTTTTCAAAAGCACCCTTTGAGAAATGTCAGTTTGATTCTCTTGATAAATGACATCTTCAATCATCGCAATGACGGATTCTGCTTCAACCCCTCCGAAAGAGGATTGAAATAACTCGTGAAGTTCAGCAATCACTTGATGAACTTTTTCAAAGCAATGGATATTTTTATCAATAAAGGCACTCAAATCTTTATATAGGTCTTCTTTTAGGGTCAGATTTTTCATTGTCAAGTATACAGCAACATCTTCAACTGCATCGGCAATATGATCTTGAATCGATAAGATATTGAGGAGGATTTCTCGCTCGACAGGAAGAAAAATATTTTTAGGCAAATGATTGCGGATATCCATTTTTGCAAGATCTGCCAAGTGCTCTATTTTTGAGATCTCTTTAGATAACGCTTCGACTTTGTTCCAGTCTTGACTTTTGTAGGCTTCAAATAATGGTTTTAATTTTTTAACACAATCCGCAACAAGGTTCATATGCTCTTGCAGAGGGTTAAAAGGAGATTTTCCAAATAGATTGGTTACAGCTCTCATTAAATGAAGATACTCTTATTTGATTTAATAGATCTCATTTTAACGATTTGCTAGGATTTATTCAATCGAATATAAAAAACCTTTTAATATTAAAAGATCGCTCGTTGAAAAATTAAAAATAAAGTATTAAAAAAGGTTAAATTTTATTTTTCTAATCCTTTACAAGGTTTTATAAGTGACTTCACTTTTAGGGATCAAAGAGCTTTCCATCTCTTTATTGTGCGGCAAGTTCTTAATAGAGCCGTTTAGTCTTGCCCTTAATTCTAATGAGACAATTGCCATCATGGGGCAGTCAGGTTGTGGTAAAACCTCTTTGGCCTATACATTAATGGGACTTACCTTAAGTCACCTTCAGGTTCAAGGTGAGGTCCAGTTTTTGGGGAAAGATTGGCTCAATTTGCCAGTTAAAGAACAAGAAAAGGCCAGGGGAGCTGAAATAGCGCTTATTTTCCAAGATCCTGGGGTGAGCCTCAACCCTTTTTTTACGATAGGATTTCAGCTGCAAGAGGTGGTCAAAAGGCATCTGAAGCTTTCAAAGAAAGAGGGAGATCAAAAAATTGCCCAGATTTTAAATGAGGTGATGCTTTTGGATCATGATCAATTCTTAAAAGCTTACCCACATCAGCTTTCAGGGGGAGAAAAACAGAGAATTTTGTTGGCTATGGCTCTGTTGCCCAATCCCAAGTTAATCATTGCCGATGAGCCAACAGCCTCGCTGGATTTTGTAGTTAAAATAAATATTTTGAAGCTTTTACAAAAGATCAAAGAGCAAAGGGGGCTTTCTTTGATTTTAATTACCCATGATCCAAAAGTGGCGTTTAAGATGGCAAGCCGTGTCTATGAAATAAAAGAGAGCAAGTTAAAAGAGATAATTAGTAAAAATTATCATCTTTCAGACTTGCTCATGAAAGATTAAGATTTATGATGATGGTCGTCATGACCTTTCTTTTTAGCTTCAAAAATGCCGTGGCGTACACCAACTCCAGCTGGAACTCCGATCAAGATACCTAGCATAATTGAAGGAATCACAAACGCTAAAATCACTGCGATTGCGACAATAATAATATGGACGACAAACTCTTGTTTAGTCAGGAATTGTTTAACTAAACTAGCAGTATTTTTCATCATTGCAAATAAAAAGAGTCCAACTAAAAAGCCAATCCCGATAAAAATCACTGCAGATCTTGGAGACGTAATTAGTGAATGGATAAAAGCGATGACAACAGCGACAAGATAAAAAATTTCAATGAAGAAATTTGAAAATAGAGATTGAGTAGCTTGTACTTTAGGATTGTTTTTCAGTTCGTTATACTTGTCTTGAACTTTTTTCATGTCATTTTTAAAATCATGAGATCCATCGTCTTTTTTAGGATGCTCAAAATTGTTTCTGTCATCTGCAGCCATGGGTTGCTCCTTATACTAGCTCTTATATCCAGATATAAAGGAATTATTATTATTTGTCCAAATTCTCTTTTAATGAATGTCATTATCGGCTACTATTTATAAACTTAGTTTTATAAGAGTCTATTGCTAAATCATTTAAATTATGAAATGGATCACAAGATTTTTACTTTTTATATTAATAATGGCATTTTCAGTCACTATTTGGGCTTATCACCGGGCAAAAGTAGAGCAAAGTGAGACAATAGCTGAGGTTATCAAGCCATTGGAGAGTAAAACTTTAACTTTTAGTCCAGAGGCCTATGAGCATTTTGGAGAGGGGATTTTAGGTTCAGAATCCAATCGCTATAAAAAATTACTGCAAACCCATTTAAAGCCAACCTCATTAAATGACCGCAAAGATCTCTCCAAACACTCTTTAATGCTCTATTATAAAGATAAGCCGTTAACATTTAATGATAAAGAAGAGTATTTGCTCTCTCAGATATCAACAGAGGACTTTGCAGAAGCTCATCAATACCTCTTTAAGATTCACTTAGAAGCAAAAGGGGCTAAGTTTTGTATTTATCACAAAAGCTATCCCTCATCAGTTGTTGAATTTCAACTTTCAATGCCACTGCAAACTAAAGGGGGCGTTATAGGCTCTTATAAGTTAGATCCCTATCTATTAGTTAGGCAAAAAGCATCTTGGCTAGGCCAAGATCTTTTCCTTAAAAAGTATGGTGGAGAGGAGTTTGCAGATCAGGCTCAAAGTGAAAGGCTTGATTTTATGCAAGAGAGCTCTTATTCCGTTTTTGTGAAGAAAGGGGATTTATTATCTTGGAAAAATGATCAATGGCAAAAAGCAGGAGAAGACTCTTTGCAGTATCCTTTAATGGAAATAGCTAAAATTGAAGATCAAAAGATCCATTGCCAAATTTGGGATGTATTAGGAATTCATAAAGAGCAAATTGCTTTAAACAAATCAACGATTACCCCATACCCTACAGCTCTTTCTCCTTTAAAATTTATGGGGGCAAAAGCCAAGCGCAAATGGCTGATTAAAATGGGCAAAATGAGATTGTCAGTGGAGCCAGAAGATTGGATCGTTCATAAAGGGACGAAATGGGAAAAGCTCGACTCGATTCAAAGTGTCGACCAATATATTGGAAAAATTGGTGTGGGGGAACTTCTCATTGTCAAAGAGCTCAAAGAGCAAAATGGTAAAAAGTATTTAATCGGTGAGCTTTTTAATGCCACCAGATCAAACTCTATAGATTATACTTTAGAGCTTTCAACTATGGCTCCAAGAAAATAAACATTCAGTAGTCGCTTCATATAAAAAGAGGATATGTAGTTTTAAATACATGAAGATTAATGCTTTCTTTTCTTTACTCTAATTAAATTTTCTAATAAATCAGACAAAAGCAATGCCAGGTTTTTGTCATGAGTATTCCTCCTCCTCATTATAGCCAATTATACCAAGCCTTTTTTGAGCATATTTCATACTACAAACACTTGATTCAAGACATTTCTGATCAGGATTTACATCAATTATTTGATGCTGTGCTGATGCAAGTGGATGCAAAATGTCGGGCACAAAAAGATCTGGGGCAACGAAATATTCAAGATATTACAGCGTCAGCAGACAAACACATTCGTTTTATTTTTAAGTCGATCATTTTTGCTCAAATGCCAATAGAAGATCAGGATAAGTGTAGATTAGCATTTAGCTCTTTAAAAGCAGATTTAAGTGTCTTTCAAGAGATTGTTGAACATAAAACTGGTTTAGAAAATGAAGGGTTAGATCGATATCTAAAAACAACGTGGGGACGCAAGCAACTAGAGCAGCTTGCAAAAGTGGGAGATCCCTGGGCATTGCAAACTTTAAGATCCCTGATTGCTAAGCACGAGAGTAAAGCTGTGATGTTTCTTTTCTCGAGTTATGCCTATCCTTTAATGGCGCCTTTATTTTTAGAGTTTAAAGATGATCGTTATATCTTAGATAGTCTGAATCTTTTTCTTGCAAAAAGTGAAAGTTCAAAAAAAGCGGTTTATGGTTATATCGAAATAGTTTTAAAAAATGCGAATTGGAAATGGGGGGAACAGGCATTAGAGGAAAATTTTAAAAGAGATAAATTAGCCGCGAATGCTCTTTGGAATATCTTTAAAGAGCAAAAAGATATGAGCCATTTTGTAAATCGATTAGTAATGGATCAATTTTTTCAAGACACTACTCTTGGAATAGAATTTGTGGTCAGCATCGCATTGGGGGTCAATTCTAAAGCAGCTTTTATTTTGGAGCAATTTGTCAATTTTGCAGCTAAGCAAAAGAGTCTGGATATAGATATGCTTCTTTTATCCTTTGTAGTCCTTAGTCATCCTGATAATCAACTGGAGCAAATAGTAGAAAATAAATTAGAGATGCTTGAACAAGCAAGAGGGGAGTATCCCGGTTGTTATAAAAAAATAATAAGATCTTTAAGCGATAAACGACAAGAGATCGATAGTTATCAAGAGCCAGTTGAAAGTCAGAATAGATGTTCTCCATTTTGCATTGCTCGTATGTATCAGTTGTTTGCTTTAAGAACGCATCGATTAATTCATGATCTATGTCAGGAGGGAAAACTAGAAGAAGCTAAACCGCAAGCGATGGCAGATTATTTTCCAAAAACAGCAGCTATTATCGTTGGATTTAATGAAACAAAGAAATATTTTCCTGGTGCATTAGCAGAACTTTTAAAGTCTCATCAAGTACAAGTCTCTATTCTTTGTTCGGAGGAGATGGGAGTTGAAGTCCCAGTTGAAATTGGTATTCAAACGATACAATCAAACACTCTAATTGGAATCTGGCTGCAAGATTATAGTTTTATAAGTCAAGTAGGAGAAAAAACATTCTTCAAATACCCTATGTGGAGTAATGACGACGGTGAAGAACTTCCAGCTATAATTGAGCAAAGAATATTAGAGCGCTTCCCAAGACAATATAATGAATTGAGAATCACTGAATGTGATTTTGTAACCATAGGACAGGTGAATAAGGTACAAGATCAACTTGATTTCTTAGATTATATTTTAAGAATACATCCACAGATTAAAAATCAGCAGTTTCAATTTACTTATAATGAGGGGGGCAATTGCTTAAGAGGGGAGCATGAAGGCAAACCTTATGCTCTAATCGGTAAAGATGCCTTGGCATATAATCAAATTCACTTAAGGCAAGAGCTGGCTCAGGTGGGATTGAAGAAAAATGATCGCGGTCTATGGCAATTAGAGGATTCATACGATCAAACCGAGTTAAATCTGACAGATGAGGATATGAAATATTTTTTTGCAAGAGACCTTGATATTCCAGATCCCGATCAGATTTATTTTATTGAACAAGCCGATTACCATTTAGATATGGCGATGTGTTTAATGGGTGGTAAAACGATCATACTCAATGACAGTCAACTCTCTTATGAAAGAATGAAATTGAAGGTTCAAATAGAGTTACAGCGCCCAACTCTTTCTGAGAAATTCCGTGACAATTTGCTTAGGCGTTTAAATCATTTATATACTCAGTCGCGTAAAAAAAAGTTACTAGAAGATGCTGCAGAAAAAGATTTAGAGAAAAGTGGCTTTACAGTGATCCGTTTTGCGGGTGTTTTTGAAGATATTTTTAAAGATCACCCCGAATTACATAAAACTAATTTTTTTAATCATTTGTCACTAACAACGTCGGCAGGTACAACTATAACCATTTGCCTAGGAAGTGAACCAGTGTATCAAAGCGAATTTGAACAGACGTTAAAAGAGTATAGCTTAAAGCCTATTGACCATGTCTATTTTTTAGATTACAAGCAATCCAAAGTGCTTTTATCTAAGCAAGGTGGCTTGCATTGTATTTTGAAATGCTTGCCTTATAAAATTTAAACTACTAATAATTAGAATTTTAGTTTCATTTATGAGAGTACCATTAAATGGTCCTACATAGAGTAACTAGTTAAAATATAAATTATTTCTTTTACTAAACAAAGGGTCGAATAAGTAGTAAAGAAAAGGGTGTGTGTGCTAGTATTTTCTGTAAAAAAAGTTTGCATATGACAACAAAAACTACAGTATCTTTATCAAATATGAAAGCGTTAATTATTCCAGGGCCTTCCTATAGTGGTCCAAGGTCTGCTTTAGTAGAATATAGCCATTCTCTATCGACTGCAGATAGAGACGTATTTAAAGATTATCTTTCTTCAAAGAATTCATCTGCTCTTCATAAATTTACGGCACATTTCCCTTTAGATGCTTTCGGTGGTGCAAAAGATATCACTATTATTGTTAGAGAGCAGCTCTCTGCAGTTAAAGGGGCAATAGCCTCAACACGAGAAGATAGTGTTAGTTTAGCGGGTTGTTATGATTTAATCAATCTTGGTGAAGATAACCCCTTGCTTGTAAGAGCTACAAATGCTTTTACTCAGGTTGTATTTAATTCAAAAAATAGAAGCATCCAATTAGAGCTTCCTGATCATCACATTCAGACATGGTGGACTTTGACAGAAGAACCAGAAAATCCAGCGCTAGATAAAGATTCTTGATTGTAACGTTACTACGATTTTTTCATAACCTATCCTTTAGTACTGAGCAGGGAAATTCTAATATTTTCAAATAGCAAAGTGACAAGCCCTTATATTTCTCTTTCTTTACTAAAATAGTCTGTTTTCATACTGTGACTCTAAATGAGCTAAAGTCTTTGTTATGAGCATTCCATCACCAGGCTATAAACAGTTATACCAAACTGTTTTTGATTATGTTTTTTATTATAAAAAGGAAATTAAAGACATCAATCAGAAAGAGCTGCAGGAATTGTTCGATGCTGTGCTTGAAGATATTGGTCGTGAATTTCAAGTTACAAGCGACTTTGCCGGT
>CAZJSX010000071.1:0-7806 GCA_964548845.1 uncultured bacterium
CCTTGTGGACTCTCCCAATTAGGATCAATAATGGGACATTGCTTTGCAGGTGCAGTAAAACGGGCATTAGCATGCGCCGCTAGAGATTCTGATTTTGTATTCCAATCTTGGTCGTGCCAATCTCGAACAGGATAATGAGGCTCTTGATTCATCCCCTCCCACCACACATCTCCATTAGCAGTCAGCGCCACATTTGTAAAAATTGTATTTTTAGCCATAGAGTACATGGCATTTGGATTCGATTTAAATGAAGTTCCAGGAGCTACACCAAAAAAACCACTTTCTGGATTGATGGCATACAATCTTCCATCTTCTTTAAAACGCATCCACGCAATATCATCTCCCACACACTCCACTTTCCAACCTGGCAGTGTCGATGTAAGCATCGCTAAATTTGTTTTGCCGCAAGCTGATGGGAACGCTGCTGCAAAATACTTTTTCTTCCCTTTTGGATTTGTAATGCCAACAATCAGCATATGCTCTGCAAGCCAACCTTCTTCTTTGGCTAAAACTGAGGCAATTCGAAGAGCAAAACATTTTTTTCCAAGTAGTGCATTACCACCATAACCGCTACCAAATGACCAAATACTTTTTTCTTCAGGAAAATGAACCACATAACATTGCTTGGGATTACACGGCCAAGGGACATCTTTATCTCCCTCTTTCAATGGGCAGCCCACAGAGTGAACTCCAGGAATAAATACATCTGAATCTTTTAGCATCTCTAACACTTTGCGACCAACCCTTGCCATGATCATCATATTGCAAACGACATAAGGTGAGTCTGTAATTTCTATGCCAATGTAAGAGAGTTTTGAATTTAAAGGACCCATGCAATAGGGAATGACATACATGGTCCTTCCTTGCATGCACCCTTGATAGAGTTTTTTCAAAATAGCATGCATTTCATGGGGTGCTTTCCATTGATTTGTTGGACCTGCGTCTTCCTTTTTTTCACTACAAATAAAGGTGCGCTTTTCGAGTCTGGCAACATCAGCAGGATCTGAACGGGCTAAAAAGCTATTGGGTCTTAGCTCTTCATTTAAACGGATAAAGACTTTGGATTCTACAAGATGAGAAGCTAATCGATCAAATTCTGCTTTGGTCCCCTCAATGAGTTCCACCTCAGAAGGGGTGCAAAGAGTAATGATCTCTTCAACCCATTGACGCAGCCTGGCACTTTGTGTCCAAGCGTAAAGCTTGGCCTGCCAGTCCATTATAGTCCTACTTTACGCTTTTTGAATTTATCCAAGTACTCTAGAGCTTTTCCTGTCCCTAGACAAACGACTAAAAGAGGATTTGGAGCAACAATTACAGGTAGACCTGTCTCTTTAATTAAAGCTTTATCAAGACCTTTAATTAGAGCACCACCACCAGCCAACACCATCCCTCTTTCAACTAAATCAGCTGCAAGTTCTGGAGGGCATCTTTCTAGTGTTAATTTGACAGATTCAATAATTTGCTGAATAGGCTCAGCAAGACATTCACGAATTTCTACCGAGTTAATTCTTTTCGTAATAGGAAGACCCGCCACTTGATCGCGCCCTCTAACTTCAAGTTCTAACTCATTCTCGCCTAAAGGATAGGCCGAACCGATTGTAATTTTAATCTCTTCTGCTGTGCGAGGACCAATCATTAAGTTGTAGGTGCGTCTCATATAATTGACAATACATTCATCAAATTCATCACCGGCAATACGCAATGAGCAAGACTCTACAATTCCCCCTAAAGAGATAATGGCAATTTCTGTTGTACCACCGCCAATATCAACAATCATGTTTGCAATTGGCTCATGAACTGGTAAATCAACACCAATTGCTGCAGCCATCGCTTCTTCCATCAAGATGACTTCTTGAGCTCCGGCATGAAGGGCAGAATCTTCAACAGCTCTTTTTTCTACACCGGTAATTCCAGATGGAACTGCAATTAATATTTTTGGGCGAAATAAACTTCTAGCAGGAGTCACTCGACTAATTAGAGCCTTTAACATCCCCTCTGCTACTTCAAAATCAGCAATAACACCATCTTTCATTGGTCTTACAGCATGAATTTTTTGAGGAGTTTTTCCAAGCATCGCTTTAGCTTTATGCCCAACAGCTAATACTTCATTTGTTCTAGAATCTACAGCTACGACTGAAGGCTCTGAAAGGACAATCCCTTTACCTCTAACATAAACTAAAATATTGGCTGTCCCTAAGTCAATTCCTATATCGCTAGAGAAAAAACCTGTAAGTTTGTTGAAACGCTTCAATGTAGCGTGTTTCATTTTTTCAAACATGACACTGAGCTGGTTTTTTTTGATCATTTATTTCCTATACTTGCAATAATTCAAGGACTTCTTCCCACGTCAACTTCGACATCGCTTCATCATCCGTACAAATAACTTGTTTTACTAAACCACGCTTCTTATCTTGCATACTGATGATTTTTTCTTCAATCGTTCCTAACGTAATTAATTTATAAGACATCACCGACTTGTCCTGTCCTAAGCGATGAACTCTATCTGTAGCCTGATTTTCAACAGCTGGGTTCCACCACATGTCATAATGGATAACAGTATCTGCTCCCACTAAGTTTAATCCGGCACCACCCGCTTTCAATGAAACTAAGAATACTGAAATAGATGGGTCTTCATTAAAGTGTTTAACCACTTGAAGGCGATCTTTAGTTGATCCATCTAGATAAGCAAACTTAATTCCCTTTTGCTCAAAATCATCACGCATAATTTTTAACATACGTGTGTATTGACTGAAAATAACAATTTTATGTTTTCCTTCAATTAACGTATCTAACAATTCGAAAAGCATCTCATATTTTGCCGAATCTCCTTCTTCTGGAGTCTCTTTGGCAAAAATAGCTGGGTGACAGCAAATTTGTTTTAAGCGTGTTAGGGTCGCAAGAACGTGAATTTGGATTTTCTCAAACCCTTCTTTTTTCACAAGTGAAGAAAGCTCTTCTCTTGCTGTATTGACATAAGAAGTATAAAGCTCTTGTTGGCTTGGTGTAAGCTGACAATGATAATTAATTTGTGATACAGGCGGAAGATCTTTTAGAACATCCGTTTTCATTCTTCTCAAAATGAATGGAGAAACTTTCTTCTTTAGTTGCTCTAAGTTATCTTTATGTGCATGCCCTGAGTCTCTCATGTACTTTTCAACAAATCGCTTGTAACTGCTCAAAAGCCCTGGCATTAAAAAGTCAAATAAACTCCAAATTTCTAATAGAGAGTTTTCAATCGGTGTACCTGTAAGGATTAACTTACAAGCTGATGATAACATTTTAACTGATTGCGCGTTTCGAGTGCAGCGATTTTTAATATGTTGAGCTTCATCTAGAATCACATATCCAAGAGGATGCTTTTGATAACACTCCACGTCTTTCTGAAGTAGGCTATATGACGTAATTAAAATCTGATATTTGTGAATATTTTTAAGAAGCTTCTTGCGTTGATTAGGAATACCATCAACTACTAACACTTTTAACAGTGGGTTAAATCTGTGGAACTCTTCATACCAATTATAGAGTAGTGATGTAGGACATACAATCAGCGACAGTGTTTTATTCTTAGGATTTTGATAATACTGCGTTAAAGCAACGATTGCTTGTAGCGTCTTGCCTAATCCCATATCATCTGCAAGAATCCCATTTAAATGCATGCTTCTTAAACGCTCGAGCCATTCGACCCCTTCGCGTTGATAGCTGCGCAATGTGGCCTTGATGACATCAGGAACAGGACTTGCTTCAAAAGATACATTACCTAAAATTTGTTTCTGTATCTCCATGATTTTTGGAGACATAGTCACTTTTATAGGCATCTGATCTAATTGAGTCGCATAAAGGGTAGCTAGTGCCCAAAGTGGTTTTAACGAAACATGATCTGTTAACTCTTTTAAACCAATTTCATCAAAAAACTGAATAATTGGAGTTAATCGATCTAAATCTAAAACTAGAATCTTATGGATCCCTTTTACTTTAGGATTTTTTGCATATTCATTCTCTAACTCGATGAAGTTGCGTTTAGATGCACAACACTCCCAGAGTAAATCTAATTTGACCCCTCTTAAATGACCGTCAACTTTAAGCTGAACTGCGAATTGATCAATTTGCTCACTTTCTTTAAAGTGCAACTCGAAATTGGTTTGATCGTATATAAATTGGTTTAATAAATTTTGAGGGCATTCAAAAGTAATTCTGTGCTGATATACAGGAACTATCGAAGTCATAAACTCAACAATCACTTTTTCAGATTTGGCAGCAAAAACCCCTGTTTTAGGTTGGTAGATGAAACCAGAGAAAAGAGCATCGATCAACATTTTTTCTTCAACTAGATTGCGAGCGATAACCCCTTGCTCAGATACAAATGAAGCTAGATGATCAGAACTTAAATCTTTTGTAGCGATAGGTATTTCAGTATTTTCATATGTAAAATAGAGCGCTGCTTCTAATTCTCCATCGAGATATGAGATTTTACAACGACCGTGTAACTCTCCTGCAAAAGGAAGGGTAACAAATTTTTCAATTTTATCTTGATTTTCAACTTGAGCAAAGCGAAGTAATTCTGGCAAAGAGTTTTCTATAAACGTTCCAAATAATGGCTCTGGAATAACGACGTCTTGCATTCTTTTAATATCTTGCAAATGGGTTCTTTTGATTTCATTTGCAAAAGCATAGTAGACATTATTCTGAATAATACCAGGATTTGCCCCTTCAAAGGTTGTCACTTCTGACAATAAAAACGTCTGATCATTTAAAACGATAGAAGGCTTTAAAAAGAGTTTAGGAGCAGGAACTTCGATCGCTTCTAATGAAAAATGAATCACCGCTTTTTTCAATGAGAACGTGAGCGGAGTTTCAATATTTGCACAATACAAAGTTGGAATGATCAAACTTAAAGGCTCTTCATCTCTGCGGTGAAGTGATAATTGAGATTTCGCCATCAAGTAAGCTTTATGAACCAAGTCTCCAAACACAACTTTAGCAAAAGGGATTAACTTTGGATTCACATCATTTTCAATGGACTGACTTGACATGTGGTCAATAATCATTTTAATCAGTTCAAAGTGCTCTTTAGGAAAAGAGCGATAGTCGAATCGATATCTTTTACCACCGATCAAAACACTTTCTTGAAAACGAATGGCGTTTAAAAAGGCTCTGACATTGGGAATATTGAGAGGCTTTGATCTAAACGGGAGTCGCAATGCTAACTGAAGAACTACATTGATTGGATTATCTGGAGTATGGAAGATCAGAGCTAATTCTGCATTTTCAACTTCCACTTCTACTTGCTTTGTATAAAAATAGGGAGAGTCACTCAAAAGTTCAGCAGCAGCAATGTATTCTGTAAGAAGTTCTTTTTGATAAGCTTTATTTTTTCGACCCGTCTCTTTAGTTTGAGCTTCTTTAACTACTTCTATGATTTCTTGTTGAGCTTCTTGAGTTGTTTCTGAAGTTTCCTCTTTTTCGCTTTCTTTAGAGTATGTAACTAAAATATGATCTAAATGATCTTCTAGATGAAATAAAAGTGCTGCAATGTGTTGACAATCGTAGCTATAAGGACAATCGCAATTGGAATCAATAGTACTAGAATCTTCTCGATCGATTTCAATTTCACTTTCGTAGTTGTTGCTAAAGTTATTTGAAATTCTTCCACTCAGGCGAAGGGTTTGGGCGTCGATATGCAAAATTTTTGCCGTAGCGACCATTTTCCCATCATATAAATCTTTTCCCTGTTTCAAAATCGCTGATGCAAAATCTTTCCTAAGCTTTCTAAAATTTAACATAACCCTACAATTTTCTGAGTGTTAAAAAAATGCCGGCACCTGCAGAGCACCATCTACTTTTTGGAACTTTTTTAAAAGTCCCCCTTATTAAGGCTTCCTCTTAACAACTTCAAGAGTTTTTTTAAAGAAAAAATTTCAGATATCTTACGACAAAAACAAGAATAAATAAAGAATTTAATTCCTTTGCCAATAATTCTTTATCTAGAAAATAATAGTTAAAACGTTAACTGAGAAAAACATGTCTAATATAACTTCTTCAAATATTACCTTAACAAGTTCTCCATTAAGCCCATTTTCTACCGACTTTTTATTATTTGATTATAATTTTTCATCTCTTCTTCCAACCAACATCACCTTTTCAAATGAAAACACATCTTTATCTAAATACTTAGGGGTTAAAATTCTTGATGATTTTTTTAATGGCGACCCTTCTTTTAAAACCACTAAAAATAATTTAGGATTATTTGATTCTAAAGTTTATTCTCAAATACCTCTAATCCCTATTAACTTGACCGTATTTCACGCCAGAGATATCCGATCTTTATTAAGAGGTTGGCTAGCTTCTCATCCTGAACATGTTGGTATAGTCAATCTTATTCAACAATGCATAGAAACCAGTAATGAGCGCTTGGATCTATCTGGGCAAAACCTTGGCGATTTAGATGATGAGCTTATAGAAATTCTTTCGCATTTGACATGGCTAAAGACTCTTAAACTAAGCTTTAATGAACTAAGACAAATTCCCCCTCATGCTTTTGCACAAATGGGGCAATTAACAAATCTTTTTTTGAATAATAACCATCTAACAACGCTGAACGAAAATCTTTTTTCTAGCCTATTCAATTTATCGATTCTACACCTCAATAATAACCAATTAACTGAACTGCATCCAAATCTTTTTTCTAACTTATCTGAGTTAGTAACTCTGCGCCTCGATAATAATCAACTAGCAAATCTTCCCTCAAATCTTTTTTATAACCTTCCCGGCTTATCCACTATATACCTCAGTCATAACGAATTGACAACCCTGCAACCTACCATTTTTGATGGTCAAACCCAGTTATTTTTTCTTTTCTTAGAGAATAATTTCTTAACTCACCTACCTAATCAAATTTTTGATCGGTTAGCCAATCACGCAGCTTTACATCTAGATGCTCATTTAATACGATTTTTTCCCGATTTGTCAAAATACATAGATATTTACCCTTGTCAATACCGTTTGAATGACTCTCCAAAATGAGAAAATTTAATTTGCTCTCTCCAACCTAAAACTCAAAGAGACTTGAAATAAATCAGGCAGCTTGAATACAATGCTACCTCTTACTCGAAAAAAATAAGAGATTATGCGGGTGTAGCTCAGCGGTAGAGCATCACGTTGCCAACGTGAGGGTCGTGAGTTCGAATCTCATCACCCGCTATTTTCGTTAAATGGAGATCAAAGTGACAGAGAGCAAAGCTAAAAAAAAGACTACAGCTAAAGAAACTTCACCAAAAGAAAAAGCACCTGTAAAAGAAAAAAAAGTTGCTGCTAAAAAAGTAGCCGCAGAGCCAGCTGTTGAAAAAGAAGCCGCTCCAAAATCTCCCAAAAAAGCTGCAGCAGAAACTTATGAAAATGACTTAGTTCAAGTTCAAGTTTCTATTTCTGAAGACTGCCACGCCACACTTGAAGTTCAAATCAGCGAAAAACTACTACAAGAAGCTCACAACGAAGCTCTTAAGCAAGTTAGCAAAGAAATTTCTGTTCCTGGCTTCCGTAAAGGCAAAGTTCCTAGAGAATTTGTTGAGAAAAATTACGGTAAATACATTAATGAACAAGCACAAACTGTATTTATGCAAAAAGCTCTTGAAGAGAGTTTGAACCTCACTAAATTACGACCGCTAAATTACCGCAATGTCAAACCTAAATTAGAGAAACAACTCAAACACTCAGCTATTGTTCAATTTACTTTTGAAACTTACCCTGTTGTTCCACAAATCCATTTAGAAAAAATTAAGTTATCCAAAATCACTGCTGAAGAAGTCACTC
>CAZJSX010000072.1:0-7758 GCA_964548845.1 uncultured bacterium
GCGATCTGAAAAGCAATATCTCGGCAAATCATCAGCATTCGAATATCGATGAGCATGCCGACATTGCAGAAAGCTGGGTAATGTTCTTGACGCCAACCGAGGCGCTGCGAAAAGCAAGTATTTTATCGGGCGACTTTTGGTTGAAGTCTTTTTTCAAATAACTTTTGCATATTCACTTAGTCATATAAGGGACCAGCCCTTTATAGCTACAGTTGCGGGTTTTGCAGTTCGGAGAGAAATCTAGGTATGAAAAGAGCCTTTTCAAGCACTCTCAGTCCTTCGGAGATGGTGCTTGTTAGGTTTCATCGCACGTTCTTTCCTGTGGGGCCTGTGGTCCTGCTCCCTCTTCGGTTCCGTCTTGCAGAAAGAGAGAATCCGCACGTGGTTGTCCTCCGCCCGGTAAAACCTCTCCCTTAAGGGATATTTTAGTGGAAAGATTCTGAAGGTATGCCTGTAAAGCTTTATAAGCCGACTCATCGCTGTAAACCGTCCCGTCGTCAAGCTCAACCCGAACAACCATCAGGCAGACAACCCCAAGCATTGGCCCATCAAGGTTTAATTTTTTCCGAATTTCCTCTGTCAAAGGAATAAGTTCTGCATTTCCTTTGATATTGGGAAATGTTTCGCCTGGGTGTATTCTTTCTGCAGGGGTTTTGGCGACGAAATTTAATTCTGATGGAGTGCCAGAGATATTCAGCGTCGCGATTGTGTATGACTGTATGGGCTTAGTGCCTATGTTTCTGAATCGAAAGGTCTCTGCGCCGGTTCCCCCTTTTATACTACTGATAAAAGAGAATCCTTCCAGGCGCAGCGGACAATCAGGTTGATAAACCATAATGGGCAGTACCGATGTGCGTGGAACAGCGATTACCTTTTCCCGGTTCTCAGTCGTCGTTTGCCCTTTACCAATCGAGGTGATGAGCAGCAGCAGCAGAATACAAAAAGCAGATTTTCTTATAAGCATTGCAGCCTCACATTTCGGTTCCTGAATGCAGAAAGCACATTCGCATAGGAAAGGTTGAAGACATTTGCTGGTGGTTTCTGCCGGAGTTTCGCATATTAACACAGATGAAAAATTATCGCTGTAAAAGTCACTCAAGACTTTGAGTGACTTTACAGCGATAAAAAAACAAGAAACCATCTCAAGGGCAAGCAAGAGTCACAGTCGCAGATCGAATGGCAGTCTCGCCGCTTGGGTAATGCCCGTAGACCCTGACAGTGACCTTATTCGTTGTCCCCCCTGTTCTTCGATTCAAAAAAGCGATTGCTTCTCTATCTTTTGGATCAGATCCAACATTGAATTCAAATCGCTGCAATGTAAAAATGCTGTCTGCTTGCAAAGAGACGCGGGTATTATCGTCGTAGCAGCAATTTACGAAGTCAATCAGCTTGAACTTAACGATCAGAGCAAAATCCGAGCCGTTACACTGCGCGGACCCCAGATTGAGTGTGGCCCCTCCCAGGATAGACAAAGGGGCCTTAATACTTTCCGTAACTTTAGCTTCGATAAAGCTCAAAGGTTGAGAAAAGTTAAGAGTCTCCGCCGGACAAAGGGCAGCCTCAGCAAAATTTATGCTTGCGACCGGGCAAAAATTCCGATGCTGAGAGCATAAAGTGAATAAACCACGGTCGGTTTCGAGGAATGGCAAGGAAACCTGTGATTGCGCATAACCACAGCAGAAACCTGTATCATAAGAGGCCACTCGACCATTTGGACTTGTGAGAGTCGCTGTCGCCCGTGATTTATGGTTAAACGGGTTCGGCAAGGCTTGTGTAGTGACAACTGCATGCACAGTGCCATCTTCGTCAACCCACTCGTCCGAAAAGTTTGTTGAACCGTAGTAAGGAGCCATTGACGGCCCCTGCCCCTCCACAGCGGAAGATGCCAATTTATAAATAATCACGACCACGCACATGGAAATAATACCTAGAAATAGCTTTATGAGTTTGTGTTTTGCCTGGTACTGCATACAGACCTCCCTTTGTTACCACAGTTATGACGGTAGAAGCGCCTCTAAGCTTCATTGATGCTCTTGGTGTAGCTCTGAATTACCTGGATCAGCCGAAGGAGGGATGATTTTCATCTTAGATTTAATTCTATCTTTGACTAAGTGATTCATCTTTTCCTGTCCTTGGGTACTCAGACGAGTGGTAAAAGAATTGGCGATCTCTTGAACGAGATCATCTAATTGTTTCTGCAATTGATTGATTTTACCGACGGTTGACGGGGTAATTTGCTGCATCTCACTGTCAATGGCCTGTACTCGCTGTCGAAACTCGTCGGCAGCTTTCAGTGTCGCGTCTATGTCTGTCTCTCCGAGTCCATTGAATTTGAGATAACCGCGCGCAACAGATTGGTTGGCCGGGTTTTGGTATGCGATAAATCTCAAGAAAGCTGTGTAAGCCGCAATGTCCGGGATCTGTCCTTTATTGACAGCGCCATCGATAATGCTCGCCAAATTGGCGTTGGCAGAGATTTGTCGGGAAGAGTCGGCAACACTTCTCGGTTTCCCAATCACAATACTCGTTACGGCAATTATAGCCGCAAGTATTACTGTAACGATTGCGACAAGGATAAGTCGTTTACGCATAGAAGCCTCCTATTTTGCTAGACACAGTCTCTAACAGAATTTAGTTAATGGATTCGACAGTGGTGAGCATTCCGAAGTCCGTTCCGTAACTCAGGATCGGGTCACCACATAATGCGCGTGTAGAAAGTAAAAAGCAGAATTGGGTGATAGGCTGGTAATGGTTACCAGTATATATTGAACGATTGACAATAGGTCTTGATGCAAAGAATGTTGGCCGCTTTATGGGACTCCGGCTTTAACTCTTCCCAAACACCTAAATCTGATTATCGGACTCACGACATAAGCGGCCTTTTCGCCACAAAAGTAGCGAAAATAACCATTTTCGCTACTTTTTGAAATGGTGCATATCAGAATCGGGCTTATGCGCCCTCTCCTGGCCGCCCTTTCTCTCTTTTATGACAAGCGGCGGCGGACAACGGCGGAGAGCGCCTCTCACGATATGCCCATTTAGAAAAGGGCAAGTAGACACCAAGAGGAGGACAGTGGGGTGTCTACACACTCCCCCCTCCTGGTGTTGTGGGGGTCGAAACCGAAACCAGTTTCCATACTGGTCTTTTCGTTTTGATTCTTTGTAATCAAGAGAAATGCTCGCTATGCCAAGCTCCGATGGTGTATGTTGTTTGTTCCCGAACCGCAGTTGGTCTTAGGGACCGGTGCAGCTACCACGACATTCCTTAGATATCTGGCGAAAGGTTCCTTGACAATTATCGTAATAATCAATAGTCCAGCCATTGCCTGTACAACTACAAACACACAGGTCCTCACACGACAAATAAATAGGACAGGTAGGGGTTGATGAGCCCTCACTCCCATCACATTGGTTCCACTTGAAATTTATATTACAAGCTGATGAACCATTGTTGGCCGAGCATTGCTTTACCGAAAGGCAATTTTGCAGCGTATCACCGTAAACAAACGTTGATGCGCATACAAGAACAATGATGGTTAGTGTTATCGAGAGTTTCATACAAATTTCTCCTAATTATTACTGGCATACTTATCAATTTAGGTATTTGCTTGCGAACTCCTCACCTTTTCCAGATTCAACTATAGAGAGTGCCAATCTGCGATATAGTTGAGCCCCTCCCATTTCGCCACTTGGGCTAACTGTCATCTCTACCGGCAGGCCAGCATCCTTCAGCGTTGTTAACAACGTGCTTACTGACTTACCTTTTTGAAGATACTGAGCCTTGAGCCATCGCTTATATTTTTCCGCCCCATCCCTCGTCGCTTGAAGCTTGAGAGCTGCAAGCTTGCTATTATCGCCTTCACCAAGTGTGGTGCCATCTTCAAACTCAACGTATTCTACGGACACCTCCGCCCGCTGGAATAACGCTTTGTCCCATTTCGTTACAGTGCCTCCGCTAACACTAATGCTTTGACCAGATTCAAGAGGTTTGCCAAAACCATTATCCCGAAGGTCGGGATGGACGAGGGAATTAAATGATGCGTGCTCTGAAGTCCCTGACTCGACTCCGTTATTGATAGTTTTAAAGGTCCATAAAAGACTTAATGCTCTTATACTCTTCCTGCCTCCATTCCTAACAATACAAGAGTATCCATCAAGCTGATTCGGTTTCGTCAGGTCTACTTTGGCGTTCTCTATAGCGATGACTATATCACCAGCATCAGAACGAATGTCTTTGGTTACTACATCAACCTGCGTTGGGGTGTTTTTCACTACGGCCATTGCGAGATTACCTGCCGTGCGTGAGTAATTTAACATAGCGTATAAACTGACTAACAAAAGACACCCCATTAAAACTGCAAGCTTCTTACTCATTGCATACCTCCTCATTAGTACTACTGCTTTGACATCAGAATTAGGTGCGTTGCCATCGTTTCAGCTTCTCATACAATCCATTGGCCAGAGCGAGAGGACCATTATCACCGCGTGGTGCAATCGTCCTTCACGCCAAGGGCGTGGTGATGGTGTTGGTTTCACCCACCTGTAAGAATACCAATAAAGTCAGCACCCAGATGGGACACCGTGCTGATTTGGCTCAAGCGCTCTTTCTGAGCGCGAACACTCGCCGATGAAATCAAGGGGGGTTTTCTGTTTTCTGGTCCCTACCAGTTATGCTCTCTATTCTTTCAGGATAAAGGGTGGCAAATAGATTAACTATTGTTGCCTTCTATTTGAACGAGAAGTTTTTTTTCTTTGCAGTTGTTTGACCGCTTTGCCCGCCGAGCTTAGTCTATGGCGAAAAAGCTGCTAGCATTTAGCGCCTCAATCGTCAATGCTGTCAAGCAAACAATATTGGATAATTTCCCGTCATCGTTCGTCCTACAAAAATCATAATTGCTATTATCGGACGCACGTAAACTCTTGAATTTCGTCTTCCCAAATCAATTGTGTAAGGTGTTTTTCTCGCCACCTATCGCTCACTCTTGAAATCCATCTCTCCGCTTGAACTCGTATCCTTAAACAACAATTCAATATTGGTTAAATTTGCACATAGGAACGCAAACTCTCATAGGGGTTCTGCAACTTGTGGTGACTGAAGGAAATACGGCGATTCTGCGTTCCTGCAATTTTACCAGTTTAGAGAATCAATTTGGGGAGCTGCGTAATTGCCAAAAGTCCTTTCAAGGTCGAGGGTTGGCAAAAATTCTGGGAGACTTTTGGTACCTTTGTGCAAATTTGACCCAAAATAACAGTTTTGATGGCGCCGAAATGACCGGTAAGTACGCCGTCTCCGCCGGAGGTTGGGCCATCGCTCACCGCAGAGACACAAAAAAGGCTGGTCGCGTGACCAGCCCAATCTCCACATTCCAGCGAGCAAGAACATTTTACTTAACGAGAAATACATCCCACGCCCAGCGTCCAACTTGAGCGCCTCGTGCATCCTTCACCTTCGCCCGATACTTGAACCAATTCCCGTGTTCATCTCTTCTCCTTGACTCTTTATAGTCCAGGTCAAGAATCGCGATTCCTAGCTCCCGCAACGTATGGAGCTCATTTGGTTCTGAAATCCTATTGTGGTTCCTGTCTTGCCAGAGACGAAGTAAAGAAAAGATAGAATCTCTGCGATCAATCTGGCCATCTGCATTGCCACCATGTGCTGATTTGTCGAATTCAGCAAGAGCAAGAAAACCGTTTTTCTCTACCCCTGCTGGAGGGATAGGCTGCGGAGTTGCATTACCAAACAACTCAACGCCACTATCAATATTCCCATTGCCGTTACGATCTAGTGCAAGCCAGGCATCATCCGAATTGGTAGATGTCCAAGCAACTTGCCGATGATTGCCATATCCGTCTATGTCGAATATGACACCGCCTGCCCCATCAGTCAGATTAAATCCATTACCCTGAATATCAAGTACGATCGGAGACCAGACTTGGCAAGAAGCGTTACTTTGTTCGCAGTAAAATTGGAAGGTGGGTGGGCATTGGCCGCTATCACATTCCGAGCTAGAAGTGCATGATAAACAACTACCACCGCCAGAAGAACACGGCGCATATGCACATTGAGTACAAGATGTATTCGGAAAGCATTCACACGCAAAAGCATCATACCCATTGCATTTAGTAGTTTCCGCTCCTCCACAAGCAATTGTAGCGTGCTGCGCATAATATACAGAACAACCTGTGCTCGCGTTTAAACAACATAGATCATTCGAAATAGTAGTTGGCACGCCGCAATTACAAATATCAGGATCAGGCTTTTTTAGATTTATAGACCCGTTTGTAGAGCCGGTAAAACCAGGAAGGTTAGTATTCATCGGTAGAATACTCAGCGCATATTTCTGCTTAGGTCTATCTAGCTTAGCAAATAAATGCACATTTAACTGGAGTGACGACTGCTTTAACTGAGATCTCGGTTGGCTCTTTGATGCTTTGCCCTGTGGCATCCACTTATTGTCTATTGGATCTTTCTCTAAGATATGCCCCCCTCTCCACATTGTTTTATTATCAAATGCAACCATTGATATATAAACTGCGGCCGAGTTGATTGTGGATATTGAAGGTACCGTATTCTGCAATTTATCGAACTCATCATTTGGATACCTAAGAATTACTTTGCTATTAGGTGATATTACAGGAACACTACCTACCCGGGAATTTCCTATATCCTCCAGACCGGGTATGGCACCCCGCATTGTAGCATTTCCATTTATCAAATCCACTACGCCATACCTTACTGATAAACCGATTGGATTGGCTCTCTCTGTGGCTTTGATTAAAATAACGAGTTCTATGGCGATAATATTTTTGTCAGATATGTTTTGAATCTCATAGTCAATTCGCTTCAACCATTGATTGTCTGACGTAAAAGGTTCATCAAACGATAGCGTTTGATCATTGAGCCTGATATTTGAAATACGAATAGGTGTGTTATCAAACCCAGGATATTTAGTTAATATCTTAGGCCCTTGTTCTTGCGATAAAGCATTCCGAGAGAAAATCAAGCAAGAGATGGCCATTAAAAGTGTTATTGATATACTGCAATATAGCGCGTAATTTCTTCTCATGATTTACCTCCACGAAGCAGTTCCTTACAAAGGGATGAAAAGTCTCACAGGACTAACGGGAACAGGAGCGTCATTATTTCCTTCTGTCGCAGCTTCCCTCCTGCGAGGCCATATTGACGTAGAGGTGTATGTAGGTTGCGTGCGAGAGGTTTAATACAACAACGAGGCTGAAAGCTGTAAAAATAGTCTGTACTGCTTCAAGCGTGAAGCAATACACCACAGATAGTTTTCACAACTCATCCGTCAAATGTGCCAACTATGCTAGCGGCCACCGCATTACTGTCAAAGAGATCAGAGAGTGCAAACAGAGCCAGGGCAAATGCACAAAACTCTCTTTGTTTTGGAGGGTTTCAGGAGTCATTTAGATGATTCCGCCATGAAAACCGCCCTTTTGAAGCCAGATTTTGCTAGCAAACTCGCCAATCATGCGCCTATTTGATGCGTTTGCCGTGGGCTACCCACGTTTTAGGCACCAGGGGGTAATTCAATTGTGGAATTCGTGCAAACCGCTGACCGCTTTACTGCCGATTGGGCTGTGGTTGTGGCATAAAGCAATAACTATTTAGCTCCTTCGCCTTTCTGGTTGTCAAGCAAAGAATTTTAGATAATTTCCTGTCATTATTTGTCCTACAAAACCATAATCGCCATTATCGGACACACACGGTGATTGATGCCTGTTCAGAAGGGGACT
>CAZJSX010000073.1:0-7750 GCA_964548845.1 uncultured bacterium
CCAACAGCATTCGAACCGTCCCGGTAGCCGTTCTACCAATCTGCATCAAGGTCTAGATATTAAAGGGCTCAATTTGACTGAAAGCAAGATCAAGCAACTTTTTGAAATTGATAAAAAGGAGTGGCAAAAAGAAGTTAAAGAGTTAAAAAAATTTTATACTCTTTTTGAAAACAAGCTTCCTAAAGAAATTTCTGAAGAGTTAGAGGCTTTGGAAACAAGGATTCAAGAGCTTTAAGTTAGGCCTTAAAGAGGTTTTCTTACTAAATGTTTGCTCAGCAACAATTTTTAATTGTTCTTTTTGAGTAGAAAAACCTATAATGCTTCATATTATTTAACTATTTAAAGGACTACGGAACTATATGAGCGCACAAGAGAGAACTCTTTCCATTATTAAGCCTGACGCTGTTGCTTGCAATGAGATCGGAGCCATTATATCGAAATTTGAAGAAGCTGGCCTAATGATTGTTGCATCAAAAATGATGCGTCTAACAGAAAAGCAAGCAGCTGATTTTTACCATATCCATAAAGATAAGGGATTTTTCCAAGAGCTTGTTGAGTTTATGACTTCAGGTCCTATTCTAGTTCAAGTCCTAGAAGGCGATCATGCGGTTGCAAAAAATAGAGAAGTGATGGGAGCTACCAATCCTGAGAAAGCTGCAAAAGGGACAATTCGTCATGAGTTTGCCAAATCAGTTGGTGAGAACGCTGTTCACGGTTCAGATTCTTTAGAAAATGCCAAAATTGAAATTGCTTTCTTCTTTAAAGAAAGTGAAATCATCAATCGTCATTCTTAATTTTCATAGCCAGATAAATTTATAGAGTAAAATCTTTACCTAAATAACTTTCTCTGGCTTTTTCATTTTTTACAAGTTCTTCAACAGTACCGCTAAAAGAGACTTCGCCTTGTTGCATTAAATAGCAGCGATCGACAACAGAGAAGATCTCACGGGCATTATGGTCGGTGATTAAGATACTAATTTTTTTAGAAGCTAATAGTTTAATCATCTGTTTGACATCATAAATCGTAATCGGGTCAACGTTTGCAAAGGGCTCATCTAGCAGAATAAAAGAGGGATTTGTGACTAAGGCTCTTGTAATCTCTAAACGTCTGCGCTCTCCTCCAGAAAGAGAAGCCGCTTTTTTCTTAGCCAATTTGAGTAGATGAAGTTCGTCTAATAATTCTGCTAAACGTTTTTTTCGCTCTCGATAGCTTAAGGGGAGCGTTTCTAAAACGCACAGTATGTTTTTTTCAACAGTCAAACTGCGGAAAACAGAGGGCTCTTGAGCTAAGTATCCCATCCCCATTTTAGCTCTTTTGTAGATAGAGTAAGAGGTGATGTCTTGATCTTTGAAAAAGATTTTCCCGCAATCTGGACGAATTAGACCAATAGACATATAAAAAGCGGTAGTTTTCCCAGCTCCGTTAGGGCCAAGAAGACCTAAGATTTCACCTTCATGAATTCCAAAGCTCAGCTTATTGACAACCGCTTTTGTCCCATATTTTTTCTCAATTTGCTCAGTATAAAATAAAAATGGAGGTTGATTCATTTAAGGCAGCTCCTTTTGACTTTTCAGTAAGCGATTTTTAAATTTTTGTAGCTCTTCTTCTTTAAATGTCAGATGAACTGTTCCGATTCCTTCAACTGAAAATTTATCGTTTTGTGGATTTTTTTTAATCATTACTTCATTGGCAGCAATCTGATATTGATTAAACTCGTCATAATATAAAACTTTAGAGTTTTCGTAAGATTTTAACAGGATCGTTTCATTTTGACTGCAGTAATCGAGTTGATCAGCTAAAACATAATGTTGCTCTAGTTCATTTTGTGGCCCTATCTCTTTTTGTATTAAAAAAACATTGCCATATAATTTAAGGTTGTCGAGTTCAAAGTGTCCTTTATCAAAATGGTAATAAGCAACTAAGTTGTCAGCAAAAAGATCGTACTCCTCATTTTGAAAATGAGCTTGTTGATTTGAAGTTGGGTTTAAGCTGAGCGACTGTAAATAATGTTTATCAAAATCGATTTCAATAGGTTCAAAACAAGTTAGCACATGATCTTTTTGTTTTTTGCTATCTACAAAAGTAATTTCAGTTGTTCCAATGCATTCAATGGGAAATTCAGCATAAAGAGTTGAAAAAAAGAGTAAAGATGCAAGGATAAAATATCTCATAAGATTTCCTTTTCTGTAAAAATCTTAGCTTTGAGATTTGTTGTTTTAAGGTGACTTTGATCATCTTTGAAAAAAAAGTGGACCGTGTCACAAATACCATCTAAGACAACATTGGCCTTATCTAATGAAATGGTTGGTGATAAGTCATGTCCTGCTAATTGATAAATTTTCATTTTAGCATCTGTGCCAACAAAGTCTTTTAGAGAAAAATCATAACAGCCATCTTTGATTTTCAGCACGCATACTTGCTGCATAGCAATAGCTGATGTGTGATTTGTGCTCTCACGCCCATCTTGATCGATGTAATATTTTTTTTGCTGCAAATAACATGTCATATTAGACATTTGCTCTTGAACTTTAGTATTTGATGAGCGCTCTTGATTTAAGTGTAAAATAGAGTCTTCACTCACAATAATATAGTGGTAAAAACTTCCCTTATGGTTAACCCACAAATCTTTTGTGACTAAATCTCTTTTTGTCGATCCATAGTGCTCCACAGCTTCGGGCCGAAGCGTTTCCATCATGTGGGCGTAGTTAGACCTAGATTTGTTTGTGACATGAAAAATAAAATGGCCTGCAATGAAGTAGCTTGTGGCAATAACAGCTAAGACTAAAATGATTCTTTTTTTAAACATCAAAACTCTGAACGACCTTATAAAGCTTTTCTATTTCTGATAAAAACCGAGGTAATTCTTTGAATGGAAACACAGATGCTTTATCGCTGAGTGCTTGGTCTGGATTCGGATGAGACTCTAAGAAAAGAACATTAGCACCAGCTGCAATCGCAGCTCTTGCTAGAGTTGGGATAAACTCTCGTTGGCCCCCAGAAGTTTTTCCAAGTCCACCTGGTAATTGCACAGAGTGAGAAGCGTCGAAACAAACAGGATATCCCAGTTTTTGCATGATAGGGATTGCTCGCATATCGCTGACTAAATTGTTGTAACCAAAACTTGTTCCTCGATCCACTAAGATAATTTGATGGTGGTTACAACTTTCAATTTTATCAATGATTTGTTTCATATCCCAGGGGGCTAGAAACTGACCTTTTTTGACATTGATCACGGCAGGAGTTTGTGCGCAGGCGACCACAAGATCAGTCTGGCGGCATAAAAAAGCGGGGATTTGAATCACATCGCAAATGTGCCCAGCAAGCTGAGCTTCTTCTGGAGTATGTACATCGGTCACAACGGGAAGATCAAATTCTTCTTTGACTCTCTTTAAAATACGAAGTCCCTCTTTAACTTGAGGGCCTCGAAAAGAATCGAAGGCAGAGCGATTGGCTTTATCGTAGCTTGATTTGTAAATAAAATTGACATCAAACTGGGAGAATATTTTTTTAAGTTGATGCGCACTTTCTAAAGCATGCTCTTCACTTTCAATAACGCAAGGTCCCGACATGATAGTCAGCTTTTGTTTTGGGCCGACTTTAAAATTTTTAATTGCTATCGTACGCATAAAATTTTTTATATTGGTTTTATTTATTATATAAATTATAATCGTTCACCAAATAAAAGCAACGCATAGATCATCTCTGCAGCCATTATTAGACATGGGGCTTTTGTTTATGCCCAAAGGAAAGAAAAAGCTGACTCTAAGGGGCGAACATACGAAATCAAAACTCAAATGAGGACGAAAATGAAAGAATTCGTGGAATATATCGTTAAATGTCTAGTTGATCATCCAGATCAAGTGAAAATTAGTGAAATCGGAGGAACGCAAACTCTTATTATTGAACTTTCAGTGCAAAAGTCAGATATTGGAAAAATTATCGGCAAAAAGGGTAAGACTATCAATGCAATTCGCACACTGCTCATGTCAGTTGCTAGCCGCAATGGAATCCGCGTTAGCTTAGAAATCTTGGAAGAGAACGGAGATAAAGTCGAAGCCTAATTTCTTTTTTAAGCTATATTTGGAAGGAAAGGGGTGATATGCACCTTTCTAGAATTTAAAGTGCCAGCATCAAAAGATAAAATGATGACTGGCATTTTTTTATGGATCTTCGAACTTTTAAAACTTGGACAACTTAAAAAGTGGTGTTTTAAAAGACCTTCATAATCGACATCAGATTTTTCATCAGTTAATACTTGAGATTGAATATGATTTGAGCGTAGTTCAGCGCAGTTTTTGAAGGCATTCAAAAAGCTGGTGAGGTGTGCCATGGCTTGTGGTGCATGAGGAGCCCAAATCCAAAGGTAATCTTTATGAGAGTGATGCTTTGATCCCTCTTTATAGACATCATCAGCGCTTGGAATTGTACTGACCATATGAATATGCAAATCTAAAAAACTATGGCTTGCGTGTGATTCTTGTGCTTTTTTCCACCAAACTTCAATTAATGATTCTAAATGATTTTCTAGAGTTACGCTATTTTGAGCAAAGAATTTCGTTTGCCCAACTCTGCAACATCCATTTTGCTCTTTGGTATCGGAAAAGATTTCAAATGAATTGCCGCTGACTGCTGCTTTGAGTGCCTGCTCGATATCTTTTTCTCGTTTTTCAAAGATCCCGCTATAGATGGCATACATTTCGTGGTTTTTGACCAACTTTTGTACTGCTTTTTTCATGAAATCGGCATTATTTTCAATATCGTCGAAATGGAGGACTTCCATCTCTTTTTTTTCACTGATGGATTTAATCCGATTTAAAAGTTCAGTCACACAATTTAAATCGCGAGAAGTCATTTTGGAAAAAAGATCAGTGTCATCGATGATAGCATGAATATAAGAGAGGTATTCAAAGAGAGCTCTTTGAGAGTGTATAAAATATTCTGCAGGCTCAAAAGTAGCCATTAGCTTTTTCAGGATTCGGTTTTGCACGCGATATGCGGCATGATTATGGGAGGCTTGACTAATAGCTTGCATTTCTTTAGCTAAGCTTTCTTTACTTTGATATTCGAAAAGATATTGATCATGAATTTTAAATGCTTCTTCAGCAACAATCGTATTGCAAGATTGAACATCAGATAAGTGAGCGACAATTGGGGAGGAGGTTTTAAGGTTTAGCTTATGATGATCCATCACACTAATCACTTCTAGCTGCGAGTCAATATGAACTTCATTGCGATTAGAGAAATCTCGTAAAGATACTGTCCCTAAGATGGGCTTGCGTGCTTCTTCAGCTTTAATGATTCCCAAAGGCCAAAAAGACCCATCTTTATTAGCCATAACAACTGAGAGATGATCAAATTGTCTTAATTTATCCAACACTTCTTGTAGCGAAGCGTCAGGTGTCACGTAAGTTGCAGCATGTCCAAGAACATGCTTTTTAATTCCAATTGCAATTTCAACACTGCTCATATAATGGCGAAATTGATCAATGGCTTGATTGACAACGATGCTCATTTGGTCGAAAGTTTTAAAAATATCAGGACGTGTTTCTTTTAGCGATCCATCCGTATTAAAGACGTGATTTTGTGTGAATGCAAGAGAGAGCTCAGATTCAAGTTCGCTCAGTTTATTGATTTGTAGCTTCTTTAAAGCAGAGGCTAATTGGTTAAATGAGCCATTAGAGCCCTCTTTTAACCCTAACATCCTCTCTAAAAAGGAGTGAATATGTTCTTTAAGTTGGTCTGAGGTTTGTGAGTGTTCTAAGTAGCTATGAATCGATTGTTTGAATAGAGAATCCATCTCATGGATAATAGAGTCTTTAGATACCTTGGTTTTTGAGAAAATATGGATGAGATGAGATAGAAGTTGATTTTGAAAGCTTTGTAGGCCATTGACCAACAGTCTTGAGATCTGACCTATTGCTTGGTAGTCTTCATCTCTTAAATCGCCAATAAAATGTCCGTGTTCATCGACAACTAGTGTTGGATGTTGATCCCGTTCATGAGAATGGGTATCTTCCAAAATTCCAGATAGACTTTTCTTAACAACATTTTTTTGGGAAATGAAATCAATACTGATTGCAGAGAGTGAAGAGCTGTTTTGGCTCAAAATTGAAAAAAGCTTTTCCCCTAATAGATCTGTAAGGGGGGAAGCTTCTAAAGAGCTTAAGATACCCCCTTCAGGAACGTTCCAAATATGAAGACCGCTGCCAATTTTAGCGGCAAATGCATCGACCCAGCCCCAGAAAGAGGCGATAGTTGTATCAAGATCAGGAGAGCTGTGTGCTGTGACATAATGGCTGCCGAAGTAGGTCTTATTATTGCCAATCGGAAATAAGTTTTGGTATTTCTCTCTGGCAACAAATTGCCCCATAATTTTCCCCCGTATCTTTTGGTGTGCGGCAGGGGTTAAATTTGAGAATTGATTCAACCAAAGTTCTAAAGCACTAAAAGTGTAACGATGGCCTGTATGAAAGGAGTTGACTTGTTCAATAAAAAGAATAAGAGCGGGGAGCAAAAAGCAAGGGGATGGGGTTTGATCTATTAATGAGACTAAGGTTTGGCTGATTAAATTGAATCGATAACTATCAGTAGAATTTTTAAACTCTGCTGTTTGAAGCTTTTTGAGGAAATCTTCGGAGTGACTTAAATTCTCAAAATATAAATGATAGTGATGGATTTTTTTTGAGAAAGTCTCCGATTTTTTCATACTCGTGCCTTGTTGAAATGAAAAAAACGGACTGAGTAGGACTCGAACCTACGACCGTCCGCTTAGAAGGCGGATGCTCTATCCAGCTGAGCTATCAGTCCATAAGGGGTGTAATTTTAGAAGCATCAGCTGCTTTTTTTCAAGAGGTTTTACCAATTATACTAAACAATATACAATATAATAATCTACAGGTGTTTGTATTATGCATAAAGAAGTCTTTTTAGCTCTTGGGAGCAATTTGGGAAATCCTCAAAAAAAAGTTTTAGAGGCTTTTCAAAAAATTTCTAAACTTTCTCATGTTCTTAATTGTCAGCTCAGCTCTCTTTATCTGACTACGGCTGTTTCGGATATTGCTCAAGATGATTACATTAATGCGGTCTGTTCTTTATCTACAAGCTATGAAGTTTGGCAACTAAAAGAAGAGCTTGAGAAGATCGAGCAAGCACTAGGAAAAACATCCAAACCTAAAAACTATCCTCGGATGATCGATATTGATATTTTGTTGTACGGAGAATTGTATCTTCATACTGAGGAATTACAAATTCCTCATGTTCGAATGCTAGAAAGACTTTTTGTCTTAAAACCTTTAAGTAATTTGGTATCAGAAATCATATATCCGATTTCATCAGACGAGAAAAAAAAGATCAATCTCGATATTTATCTTGAAAGTTTTTCTAATTTGCACCAAGAAGTTGTAAGAAAGATTTCTTCTCAGTGAAGTTTTTTAGAATTCAATTTACAAATTTAAAATTTCAATTTATCATACGCTCATTTATGTTACTTAGAGGAGTGACTTATGATGATGAAATATCTAACTAAGAAAGCATCTTATGTTTTTTTAGGCATGGTAGCTGCGTCTTCTTTATTGTTTGCTGAAGAAGATAACCTGTTAATGCAGCTTGAGTCAAAAACCCACATCGAAAATGTGGATAGTATTGTAGCTCAAAGCAAAAAACGTAAGAAAAGCACAACTCAAACAGCTCCTAGAAGAGAAGTTGTCAATAGCTGGAAGCCTATGTGGATTGGAAACAGATACATAGATC
>CAZJSX010000074.1:0-7747 GCA_964548845.1 uncultured bacterium
GGCAAGGGCACGGAGACGGTAAGGCGGGTGAAGTGCTCGCGGGCGTCGTAGGGCCTTAAATAATTTACCAGCTGATCTCAAACGCTTTATTGTGGTACTTAATGATAACGCAATGTCTATTTCTAATAATGTTGGAGCGATAACAACTATTTTGAGCCGCATTATAGGGAGTGCATTTTTAAATAAATCTCACTCTGATAAAGAGAGTGGGCTAGGTGCTCATCACGATCGCTGGCATCAATCCAATCAAGTGGATCATGTTCATAAACTCACCTCCCCAGCTGCATTCTTTGAGCAGTATGGTTTGAGTTATGTGGGCCCGATTGATGGTCATGACATCAAAAAACTAGTTCAAAAACTCACTCAGTTAAAAAAAGCAACGGGTCCTATTTTACTCCATGTTTTAACGACTAAAGGTAAAGGGATGCCAGAGGCCATGCGCAATCCAGTCACTCACCACGGCGCTGCCCCTTTTAATCGCGACTCTGGGAAGTTTTTACCAAACCCCATTTTGAAGCCGACTTTCCCAAAGGTCTTTGGCAAGCATATTGTAGAGATGGCAAAGAAAGATCCTCATTTAGTGGCGATCACTCCAGCAATGTCTTATGGATCTTGCTTAGAGTCTTTCAAAGAGGCGTTTCCTAGTCGTTGTGTGGATGTTGGGATTGCTGAGGCTCATTCTGTCACTTTCAGTGGTGGTATCGCTTATGAAAATCAATTACATGTCATTACCTCTATTTATGCGACTTTTTTACAAAGAGCATTAGATAACGTTTTTCATGATGTCTGCTTGCAACAAATTCCAGTTGTGTTTGCAATCGACAGAGCGGGGATTTCAGGTGCTGATGGGCCAACTCACCATGGGATTTATGATATCGGATTTTTAAAAGTAATGCCAAATATGGTGATTTGTCAACCGCGCAACGGTCAACTTTTGAAAGAGCTACTTAGCTCTTCATTTGAATGGAAATTGCCAACTGCTATTCGCTATCCCAATATGGTTACAGAAGATGGTGAAATGCCTTTAAAATATCGTCCACTTGGACAAGGTGAAATCTTAAAGCAAGGTAAAGAAGTTTTAATTATTGCCCTTGGACATATGAACCAAGAAGCTTTAGAGGTACATGAGCTTTTAAAAGCAAAGGGTATCGAGAGCACTGTTTTTGATCCTATTTTTGTAAAACCTTTAGATGAGAAAGCCCTTTTAAAACTTTTAGAAACTCATTCGATGATTGTGACTATTGAAGAGCATTCACTTCAAGGTGGACTTGGCAATAGTATCAATCAGTTTTTAATTCAAAGTCATATTCAAAATATTTGGGTCATCAATAAAGGGATTCCGGACATCTATTTACAGCAGGGGAGTCGGAAAGACCTTTTAAAGGAAATCGGATTATTGCCTGAGCAGATTACTGAAGTGATTTGCAAAAACATAGAATTAAAAAATCAGCAAATGGCCAATGTATGATGAAAATAGCTTTATTTCCAAAATTGGATAAAGAGATTTCAAAACAAATTGCCAAACAAGTCGTTGAGTATCTCACAAAGCACAATGTGATGGTGGTTATGGATGATGAACATGCCCCCTTATTTCAACTCCCTTCATTATCTAATATAGATCACCATGAACTTCAATTTATCATTTCTATGGGTGGTGATGGAACCATTTTACGTCTCTTTCATCGCTATCAAAAATTTGATGTCCCAATCATTGGAATCAATTTAGGTCACTTAGGATTTATGGCTGATATCCCCATTAGTGATATCTACCCCTCGTTGGATGATCTTCTAGCTGGAGCTTATGAAATTGAAGAGAGAATGATGCTAAAAGCCTCTTATAATGGTCATGGCACTTTTGCTTTAAATGATGTTGTTGTTCATAGATCGAGTATCCCAAATTTAGTGGAACTTGCCATAAAAGTAGATGGAGTTTTGATTAACACTTTTGAGGCAGATGGTTTAATTATTGCAACTCCAACAGGATCTACAGCCTATTCATTAGCAGCCGGTGGCCCTATTTTAACACCTCAACTAGAAGCTTTGGTCCTAACACCGATTTGTCCGCATACTGTTTCCAATAGACCGATTGTTTTAACACCTAATCATGAAATCCAAATTCAATATCTTTCAAATTCTTCACCAGTTGAAGTGGTCATTGATGGGATGATTAAACACTCTTTGTCGAGCCAAGAGAAGTTGACAATAAAAAAACATGAAAAAAAATTGCATATTGTGAGGCTTAAGCGTCACGATTATTTTTCAACACTGCGCACCAAACTGGGGTGGGTGGGTAAGTTAAGATAAAAAGGATTTAATAATGAGCGATCAGAATTTCTTAAATAAACTCTATGAGCAAACAGAAGCTTTAAAAGAACAAGGCCTTTATAAAAAAGAGCGGATTATTGCCACTCCGCAATCAGCATTAATTGGGCTTGAAGATAAATCGCAAGTTCTAAATTTTTGTGCTAACAATTATTTAGGGCTTGCTCACAACGCGGATGTTGAAAAGGCAGCTATTGATGGAATTCACAAATATGGATTTGGAACAGCATCAGTGCGCTTTATCTGTGGGACACAAGTTATTCATAAAGAGTTAGAAAAAAAAGTTTCTCACTTTTTAAAAACCGAAGACACCATTTTATACTCTTCATGCTTCGATGCCAATGGAGGGTGCTTTGAAACTCTTTTAGGCCCTGAAGATGCCATTATTTCTGATGAGCTCAATCATGCCAGTATTATTGATGGAATTCGCCTTTGTAAAGCAGTGCGCTATCGCTACAAAAATAACGATATGGCCGATTTAGAAGCAAAACTTAAAGAAGCTGATGCTAATGGTGCAAAAGTAAAAATGATTGCAACTGATGGCGTTTTTTCAATGGATGGAATCATTGCTAATTTAAAAGCCATTTGTGATCTAGCAGATCGCTATAAAGCTCTTGTTTTTGTCGACGATTGTCATGCGACAGGATTTATTGGGAAAAAAGGTAGAGGGACTTTAGAGCATTGCGATGTGATGGGGCGCATTGATATTTTAACAGGAACTTTTGGTAAAGCTTTAGGCGGCGCTTCTGGTGGATATACCTCTGGACGCAAAGAGATTATAGCGTGGCTGCGCCAACGCTCAAGACCCTATTTGTTTTCTAATGCGCTTGCTCCATCGATTTGCCAAGCCTCTATTGCAGCTTTAGAGCTGGTTGAAAAAAGAGATGATTTAAGGCAAAAGCTTGAAGAAAATAGCAAATATTTTAGAGCAAAAATGTCTGCAATTGGATTTCATCTTGCGGGCAAAGGCCATCCTATTATTCCAGTGATGATAGGTGATGCAAAATTAGCAACGCAAATGGCAGATGAGCTTTTGAAAGAGGGGATTTATGTGATGGGCTTTTCATTCCCTGTAGTTCCTCAAAATCAAGCGCGTATCAGAACTCAAATGTCAGCAGCTCATTCGACTCAAGACATCGATAAGGCTATTGCAGCTTTTGAAAAAATTGGAAAAAAATTAGGGATTATTAAAGAGATAAGAGTTTGAAAGCCTTAAGATAAGGTAACAAAATTATTTTAAATCGGGAGTTGTATAAATGGAAATACTCATTGTTGGAACGGGATATGTTGGACTTGTTACAGGCACTTGTTTTGCGGAGATGGGACACCAAGTAGTGTGTCTTGATATTGATCAAAAAAAAATAGAGGATCTTAAGAAAGGGATAGTCCCTTTTTATGAGCCAGGTTTAGAAGAGATGGTTAAACGCAACATCCAAAATAAAAGATTGCGCTTCACAACGAGCTACAAAGAGGGACTTCAAAAGTCAACCATTACATTTATTGCAGTTTCAACACCACAAGCAGACGATGAATCAGCCGAGCTCAAATACGTCGATGAAGCGGCTAACTCGATTGCTGAAAATATGAAACATCACCAAATTATTGTGAATAAGTCGACAGTGCCAGTCGGAACAGCTTACAGAGTTAAAAATGTGATTTCTCAAAAATTACAATCTCTAAAAAAAAATATTCCGTTTGAGGTAGCCTCTAATCCTGAGTTTTTGAAAGAGGGAAGTGCTGTTTATGACTTTATGAAGCCTGATCGTATTGTCATCGGCGCTGATAAAGAAGAGGTGATGCAAGTTCTTAAAAATTTATATTCTTCTTTCTCAGTCAACCATGACCGAATTTTAACTATGGATATTCTGTCTGCAGAATTAACTAAATATGCAGCTAATGCTATGCTAGCTTCTCGCATCTCTTTTATGAATGAGGTGGCTTGTATCTGTGAAGAGGTTGGAGCTGATATCTCACAAGTTAGAAAAGCTGTTGGTGCTGACAAGCGTTTAGGATACCACTTTTTATACCCAGGGGTTGGTTATGGTGGCTCTTGTTTCCCTAAAGATATTAAAGCTTTTCGAGCGACAGCTAAAAAATTTGGTTGCTCTACAGAAATGCTAGATGCTATTGAAAAAGTCAACAACCAGCAAAAACAGGTGATGGCTAAAAAAATTATCGATTACTTTAAGGGAGATTTAGAAGGCAAACTTATCGGAATATGGGGCTTGAGCTTTAAGCCTGATACTGATGATATGCGCCAGGCTCCATCGTTAACTTTAATTCGCATTTTATGTGAGCAAGGGGTTCAGCTTAAGTTATATGATCCTGTTGCTATTGAAAATGCTAAGCTGTATTTGAAAGGTTTTGAAGGGCAAATAGAATGGTGCTCAAGTGAACAAGACGCGGCTAAGAATGTTGATGCGCTTGTGCTTATGACCGAATGGCGACAATTTCGTTTTATTGACTTTAATGAAATTTTGCCTTTAATGAAGAGCAAAGCCTTTTTTGATGGTAGGAATCAATATCAGCCCGAAGAGATGGCCTTAAAAGGTTTTGACTATATCAGTATAGGTAGGAAAAACGTTTATGCAAATCAACCCGATTTACAAACCTATTCATGAAAGGTTTGAAGAAAAATTAATTCAGTGTATCCCTCCAGGCGATAAACCTCTTTATCGATCGGCTCGCTATATTTTAGAAAATGGGGGTAAAAGGCACCGGCCAATGCTGACATTGTTAACAGCGATGGACCTTAAAGGTGAGGTTGAAGAAGGGTATTCCGCAGCTTGTGCTCTAGAGCTGATTCATAACTACTCTTTAATTCATGATGATCTTCCTTGTATGGATAATGATGATCTTAGACGGGGTCGCCCATCTGTCCACAAGGCTTTTGGTGAGGCACTAGCTGTGCTATGTGGAGATTTTCTACTGACCCATGCTTTTTATATCTTATCAGAAAGCACAAGTCTAACAATTGAGAAAAAACTCCATTTGATTGCGAAATTAAGTTACTACAGCGGTGGTGGCGAGTTATTAGAAGGGCAAGTGCTCGATTTGAGCATGGAAGGAAAAATTGGTCATTTCTATGAGCTTGTGAATATTTACCTTAGAAAAACGTCTTCGCTTTTTTGCTGCGCGCTAGAGTTTGGAGCAATCATCGCGGGTAAACATACCCAATATGGGGAGCTTTTAAAGCAAGTAGGACAAAAAATCGGAGTTGCTTTTCAAGTGAGTAATGACTTTAGAGGTAAAACAAAAGATCAAGATCAAAACAAGTTCACCATTTTTTCACTGTTTACTGAAAAGCAAGCAGAGCAGCTGATAGAGAAAAATGTTGAAGAAGCTGTTGAACTCTTACAAAAAAGTGAAGGATCATTTAAAATGCTCATCGACTTTATAAGGGCGATGTTTGATCTATGAAATTTACTACCTCTACTGCTTTTGATAAACATTTGCAGGCCTCAAGGCAAGATCATCTTTGTGATACCTATTTGATTTTAGACCCTGAAGACTATGTCCAAAAAAAATGGGCGAAAAAAATTATTAGCGCCGATCAGTTAGTCGAAAGCTTTGATGGGCAAGAGGCTAATTTATCAGATCTTAAAATGGCGCTAGAGAGCGCCTCTATGTTTACAACAAGCAAATGTGTTTGTCTTTACAATTGCAATAAATTATCTAAAGAGGGGTTTAAAAGCC
This sequence comes from uncultured bacterium, assembly GCA_964548845.1. GTDB lineage: Bacteria > Chlamydiota > Chlamydiia > Chlamydiales > JAAZZY01 > CAZJSX01. The sequence goes on from CAZJSX010000074.1 coordinate 6,019, forward strand.
TTCAGAAATATTGTGAAAATCCTCATCCAGCTATTCGCTTAATCTTGACGGGATCATCCATGCCCAAAGAGCTCTTTTTTTTAAATAAGAGCGCCGTCATTTTAGATCTCACTTTAGAAAAACCTTGGGATCGAGATAAAAGATTAGCATTAGATGTACAAGTGCAGTTTTCAAAAGAAAAGATCCAAATCACACTAATGCTTGCAGAACAGCTTGTTAAAACATGTGGCTCACAAGTATCGATTATCGATAATGAAACTGAAAAACTGATTTGTGCTCTTGTAGGGAAAAGTCAAGTATCGCGCCAAGATTTAGATCAAATTCCAATGCAGCCTCAGCATTCTATTTTTAAGATCGGACAAGCTGTGCTTGAAAATCAAATCAAAGAAGCTCTTCAAATGGCCCATTTGCAAAAATTTCCTATTCAGCTTTTAATTTACTCTTTAAGATCACTTTTTCAAAGAAGCTTTAGGCTTAAAGAACTTTCGATGCAAGAGGTTGCTCAGTTAATGCCCCAGCTTAAGGGGCCACTTCTAGAGAAAAATTTAAAATGGATTCAGCATATTGGGCCAGAGCAATTTAAAAAAATGCTTCGCATTCTTTTTGAAATCGAGTTATTGTCCAAAAATCAAGCGGTAGCAGAAGAGTTTTTAACTTCTCTTCTCTTAATGAAAATAGGAGCACTATATGAACCCGTTTCAATTTAAAATTCCAGGAAGGCAAAGAAAGTGCACAGCTTGTCAGGATCCTTTTAAAGATCGCTCACAAGTATTTTCAACAGTAGAAGGGGAAGAAGATGAGCCTATACGCAAAGACTACTGCCAGGCCTGCTTTGATCCCAAAAGTTTAAATGAATCCATTTGGGGGCATTGGCACTCGATTGTTAAAAAAGAGGCCATGCAGCAATCTCCAGATCAAAAAGCAATGGATTTATTTAAGGAAGTCTACCAAACCAACGACAAAGAGTATTTGTTTTTTATTGCGGGATACTTGAAGCGAAAAAAACAGCTTCTGGTTCGCAATGAGATTAAAAAAGAGAATATGGTCTTTTTTGAAGATCCTAAAACCTCAGAAGTTTATGCTTTGGTCAATAGTACAATTGCTCCATCTCTTTTAAACACTTTTAAAGAAAGATTGATTGAAGAGCTTAAAGAAGAAGTATTGGATTTTTAAGTCATTTTAATAGCCTCTTTGAGGCTATGCATAACAATTCAATTTCTAAGTACCTATCAATGAATAAGTTAATTCAATTTTATAAACAAACTTCTCTCTAAAAAAGATTCCTATGGCTAATCAAAGGCTTCAGATCTTAATAATTTTTCAGAATTAGGTCGATTCAAATTATTTTTCCTTTATTCGTTTAGTTTTCTTGCAGATAGAAAATGTAGGATCCATGTAATTAACGGGCAATTTGATTTTGCGCTACACCTTGTTTTTTGGCTTAAAAATTGACGATGCTATGACATCTTTTTTAAAGAAATTTATTTAATTTAGTAAGCAAATTGAATTCAGGAAAGTCTATCTTTGAATTGACTTTATTTATATAATTTTGTTAAAATATAATAAATTATATTTAAATTATTTAGGTTTACTAATGATTAATTCAGTGTTTGATAACAGTAATATTTCTTCACAGTTATTAAAATCTCAAAATTCAAAAAAAGAACAAAATAATTTAAAAATTTCTCAAAAATCTTCATTTTTAGTTAACGTATTATACGTTGCTAGT
>CAZJSX010000075.1:0-7727 GCA_964548845.1 uncultured bacterium
GCTTAGCATGCTAAATGATTTAGCTGTCTCGCCATTGGGTCGCTTTTTTTTAGAGCATCAAGGTGCCAACGGTTTCTGGACAGATTATATTATCAACTATCCGCAAACTCAAGATAGTGAACATGGGGTTGATTCCGAGGGAAACGCTTTGACGCCAACTGAAAAATTTATAATTTATGACGCTCCCGTAACATTGGCTCACAGAGAAAGATTTAAGATATTTCAAAGAGAGACACAAAAGAGGCTAACAAATGGCTGCACGATTGCTTCTATTCCTTGTGGATGTATGAGAGATTTAATAACATTAGATTTTTCAAAAGTTGAAAATGTCGCTTTAGTAGGAGTGGATCTGGATTCTGAATCCCTTGAATTAGCTAGTTATATTGCTAAAAAAAGAGGTGTTGAGAAAAATGTGAAGCTGTACCAGAAAAATGCATGGGACATTGATTTTGAAAATTGCTTTGATGTTATTAATAGTAGTGGATTAAATGTTTACGAGCCATCTAGAAAAAGAGTCGTAGAACTTTATAAAATTTTTTATAAGGCCCTAAAGAAAGGCGGTACGCTCATAACAGCAGTACTTACTCATCCACCTGGATCTTCAGAAGAAAAATCAGAGTGGAATTTAGATAAAATCTTATCAAATAATATCGATAAAGAAAGAATTTTATTTAGCGAAATTGTTGAATCTGCGTGGTTAAATTTTCGCTCAACAGACGAAATGATTAAAGATTTTCGTGAGGCGGGCTTTAAAGATGTTAAAGTAATTGGAGATAGTGGATATATATTCCCGACAATTATAGCCACAAAATAGTTTCATGACTTAGCATCTGAATGGTTTTTAAAGAGAGCGAATACACACAAACCTCCTAATAACCAAACCCCGCCTGAAATAATGTAAACCCCAGTTTGTGCGATTTGAGATAAAGAAAATACAAGAACATACGCTAAAATTGTAGCAAAGCTTTCAGCTGAATCTAATAATCCAAAAATTTTACCCTGTTCATGAGGTTCATTAATTGGAGAAATGAGGGCGAAAAGTGATGGAGTAAAAATTGCGACTCCAATATTCAATAAAGTAAATAGAATTGCGAATATGATAATATTTAAAGCACCTAAAACGCTCAAAACTACGGTAAATAGAATCGTCAAGAATAGAAAAATCAACCCATAACTAACAACCTCTCTGCCTTTTGTATGAATAATTTTTACTATAAATGATCCAACAGTGTACCCTCCAGCTACAGCGTATGGGACAGCGTTATTTAGCATTGGATCGTTGTGAAGTGTTTCAACCCGAAAAAAAATTTGATAGTAAGCTACTTCTGAAAAGAAAAAAGCCAAAAATGCCCAGCGGTTAAACGATTTTGATAGTATTAGTTTTAACCCTTTCATTTCATGAATAAAACTTTTCCAAGGATTTATTTTGCCATTTTTTTTATCAGCTCTTAAATCTTGAAAAAAGAATGAAGTACATAAAACGCTTACTAAGACAAGCAAATTCCAATAGAAAAGAGCTTTAAAACTATATTGAGGTTCAATTATTAATGTAAGGTAAGCCCCCACAGCAATTGATAGTATTGATAAGCTTAATTTAAATCTCATTTCTCTTTTTTCTGAGATATCGGCTATTCCCGCCCAAGCAATTGGAACAACATTCCCAACAGTGCCTAACGTCCATATAGCAATATTTAATAATACTGTTGAACCAAGATTCATAGCTTCTTTAAATAGAAACAGGCTAACTAGCGTAAATAAAATAGAAATAACAAGCATTTTTTTTCGGCAATATAAGTCGGAAATACTTGATTGAAAGATCGCAAAAAATATTTGAATTATTACTAATTTATTAGTCATGTATGCGAAATTATTCGCAAAAGCCGGTTCTTTTGACATCGAATCAACAAAAAAATATTCGAAAAAAGTGCTTGCAAAGATTGCTAAAAAAAGAATTACAAAATAAAAGCCTTTATTTTTAACCTTTATTTTTGTTGCTTCATGCTGTTCCATAATTAACTTTTTTTAAAGTAAAACTGCTTTTCGATTATAATTTGACTATATTTATATGCATTAACTTTAAATTTAATCCAATTGAATTTCAACAGGTTGTTGTTCTTTAATTGTGCACTATAAAATCAACGTTTCTCTTTAATTATAATAAAACTCACTTTTGGTTCTCTTAGGGATCTTATTTAAAGATATTTTAATCTTTGTCCCCATTTTAGCTTGCCTTAACGGAGAGCATTACAAAAGTTTGAGATATGAATTTTTAGCTCTTTCAAAAGTGGCTAGCGTCTTTATTTTGAATAAGAATAAATAAGGCGCGCAGTAGTTTGTTGTTAGTGTTATTATTTCTTTGTTTAATTTTTTAATTAATATTGTTATTTTAATTAACTAGTTTCGTGTTGACTTTTTATTAAATCTGTGCTATAATATTCTTACCCAAGATAATTTAGGCTCTGTAGAAGAGTTTAATAATAATTAATAAAAAAGGAAAAAAATGTCATCAAGTGCAAGTATTCAAAACGCTCAATTGTTAGAAATTCAGCAAGAAGAAGCTCAAAGACAAAAGGCTTCTAATGATGCTGTTTATAAGCAGCTGGTAGATCAGCAGCTTAACTCCTTGATGCAGACAAGTCAGCAGGTAGGTCAAAACAACCCCGCCGACCAAGATAAGAGCGTAGGAGCTACTCAAGGGGCCCCAGCTCCTTCTCCAATCGACCAACACACTAAAGATATGATTGACCATGGTCCGATTTTCTTGGCCATTATGATGGTTCTGATGACGGGTCCTGATAGTGGATACCACGTACTTGCTCAAGATATGGGTAATATCAATCAGATTTTGAATGACTTAAAGAAATTCTCAGACATGACTCAGCAGATTCAGGATGATATTAACAACTTTATGAATGGTACTGGAGATCCACAGCAGATAGCACAAGACATAGCAAATGCCCAATCTCAGATTCAGAACCTCTTAAAAGACCCTAACATCATTAATGAGCTAGGCGGAACAAGTAGTGAGCTTTATAAAGACTTAAGTAGTTTCTCTCAGCCTGGTGGCAGTTTAGATCAGGTGATTAGTGAGGCTACCGCCGGTAAAATTACAAGCTGGAGTGCTTTGGCAAGTAATGGAGCTGCAAGTGACTTTGCAACTGTTAAAGCCTATTTAACTAACGAAAGTGGTGGAGCTGCAGGAGCCGCTGCAACTGGAGTATTTAAAAACTTAACTGACTTGCTTGGTGGTTTAAGTACGCAGAACTCAGCTCAGATGGAAGAGTTAAACTTAACTACTAAGAAAGTAGACGCTGATGAACAGTTGTTTGCGGCTGCGATTTCAACGCTTAAATCGATTATTTCGTACTTAACAAACTATTCTGGTTCTTAGTAAATAATCACTCAAATTCTAATTAAAAAAGTCAACTATTAGTTAAATAATAGTTGACTTTTTTATTTATTTATGCTATAATATTTTTACCAAAGATAGTTCAGGCTCTGTAGGAGAGTTTGATAATAGTTAATAAAAAAGGAAAAAATATGTCATCAAGTGCAAGTATTCAAAACGCTCAATTGTTAGAAATTCAGCAAGAAGAAGCTCAAAGACAAAAGGCTTCTAATGATGCTGTTTATAAGCAGCTGGTAGATCAGCAGCTTAACTCCTTGATGCAGACAAGTCAGCAGGTAGGTCAAAACAACCCCGCCGACCAAGATAAGAGCGTAGGAGCTACTCAAGGGGCCCCAGCTCCTTCTCCAATCGACCAACACACTAAAGATATGATTGACCATGGTCCGATTTTCTTGGCCATTATGATGGTTCTGATGACGGGTCCTGATAGTGGATACCACGTACTTGCTCAAGATATGGGTAATATCAATCAGATTTTGAATGACTTAAAGAAATTCTCAGACATGACTCAGCAGATTCAGGATGATATTAACAACTTTATGAATGGTACTGGAGATCCACAGCAGATAGCACAAGACATAGCAAATGCCCAATCTCAGATTCAGAACCTCTTAAAAGACCCTAACATCATTAATGAGCTAGGCGGAACAAGTAGTGAGCTTTATAAAGACTTAAGTAGTTTCTCTCAGCCTGGTGGCAGTTTAGATCAGGTGATTAGTGAGGCTACCGCCGGTAAAATTACAAGCTGGAGTGCTTTGGCAAGTAATGGAGCTGCAAGTGACTTTGCAACTGTTAAAGCCTATTTAACTAACGAAAGTGGTGGAGCTGCAGGAGCCGCTGCAACTGGAGTATTTAAAAACTTAACTGACTTGCTTGGTGGTTTAAGTACGCAGAACTCAGCTCAGATGGAAGAGTTAAACTTAACTACTAAGAAAGTAGACGCTGATGAACAGTTGGTTGCGGCTGCGATTTCAACGTTTAAATCGATTAGTTCGGAATTAACAAACTATTCTGGTTCTTAGTAAATAATCACTCAAATTCTCATTAAACTAGTCAACTGTTAGTAAAATAACAGTTGACTTTTTAAACAAAGTGTGCTATAATATTCTCAACTGAGAAAATATTAGTAATAATAAAGGAATAATAAAATGCCTGACCCAGCTCCTCCAGTAAGCAATAGTATAGATCAATCTTTGAATAACTCTTTAACCGCTAATGATAATTTAAATTCATCTTTAAATAACTCTCTTAAATCACACCAAAATACTTTTGGCTCGTCTGCTCCAACAAGTTCAGGAAAGAAGTTTGATCCAGATGCTGCTATGAATGCAGCGCTTAATGAACAGGTAGGTTCTATTTTTGAATTAGCTGACTTGTCATTGAGTTTGTCTGCGTTATCAGCAACTATGGAAACAACAGCTGTTGCCAATGGTACATCAAATACGGCGTTATGGTCAGATTTATTGAACGAGCAAGGTTTATTGTCTAGTAGTGGTGGATTTAATTTATTAAAAGAGTGGTCGCAAAGTTCATATCCAAGAACTGCTGATGGATTTAAAGCCTTTTTAATGGCGCAAGACCCATCGGGTGGATTGTATAATACTTATTTTGCCTCTGTTTATAACGATCCAAATTTAACAGCTGCAGATAAAGATAGTTTTACACAGACAATTGCAGTTTGGTACGGCGAGTCAAACGGTGACTTACAAGAATTTCAAGGTAAAACATCAGTTGTTGCTCAGCAGTTGAACCAGTCATCTACAAACCTGCAAGACTGGCAAAATATTGACTCTGCGCTTAAGCCGACCCAAGAACAGGATGCAGCTCAGCAGTTAATTGCCGAGTTAAGTTCGGAAACAGATTTATTCGGCGACATTGTTGTTAAATAAGTGATTTAAAAATTTAATAAGGTAAAAAGTATGTCTCAAGTTCACCCTTCACAGCAAGCCTCAGGATCAGCTTCTGCATCAAATGCAGCGCAAGGTCATGGTGCTTCAAAATCAGATCATGCCATGTATTCAGCTATGATAGCACTGCTTAGTGGTATGGGAGAAAATGAAACTATTAGTGACTCGATTGCGACTATATCGAAAACTTTATATGACACAATGGTGCAAAATGGAACAGAGCAGATCCAGAATCTTCAAAATGAATTAGATGCTAGTAACTTTACAGAAGAAAATTGGACTACCCTTCAAAATTATCTCACGCAGCATCAGCAGTGGGCAAATCAAGTTCAAGATCTAAAAAATCAAATTAAGAATTATCCAGATTCTCCAGGTAATCCTTTTTCAGCTGGTGGTATTTTAGCTCTAGAGCAGCAGCTGTTGAATTTGCTACAAAACGAGCCTCAACTTCCCACTTTGCCTCCTTTACCTCCGGGAGAAACAATTAGTGATATTCTCAATACCGTGAGTCAATACGGCTCAATCGATGCCTATCGATCAGAGCAAAATGCCATTGCTCAAGAAATTAACGTCGCCAACACCAATGTGCAAAATAACAAAGCTATTCCTGATGCGATGCAAGCAGAAGTGGAGCAATTAACAGAGGCTCAAGGTGAGTTTACTGCTGAAGTAGCATCGTTTGTTGCCTTAAGCCGAGATCAGATGATGGCTACTGGTAACTAGATAGTTTTTGGTGTCAAAATCAGATGTAAGCTTAAAAATTTAATAAGGTATAAATATGTCGGATATTCATTCACCACATCAAGTTTCAAAATCAGCTCTTGCATCAAATGCAGAGCAATCTCATGGTGCTTCAAAATCAGATCATGACATGTATTCAGCGATGCTAGCATTGCTTGGTGGTATTGGAGAAAATGAATCTATTGGTGACTCGATTGCAACTATATCAGAAACTTTATACGACACGATGGTAAAAAATGGAACTGAGCAGATCCAGGATCTTCAAAATGAATTAGAAGATAGTAATATGATAGAAGAAAATTGGTCGGCGTTTCAAAATTATGCCAACTGGCAGCAGCAAATGGGACAATGGACTGCGCAATATAATCAATTAGAAGCTCAACTCGATAAAGACTATAAAGCGCTTCAATTAGATCCCGGTAACGAGGATCTTCAATATGCAGTGGATCAGGATTTTTATGCGCTGGACCAAATGACGCAACATACTCCTGTACAGCCGCCATTTCCTCCGGGGACAAATGCTGGCAATATACAAAATTATGTCAATATCGTGAATCAATATGGTTCAATCGACAATTATCGATCAGAACAAAACGCCATTGCTCAAGAGCTTAACGTGGCTAACACCAATGTGCAAAATAACAAAGCTATTCCTGATGCGATGCAAGCAGAAGTGGAGCAATTAACAGAGGCTCAAGGTGAGTTTACTGCTGAAGTAGCATCGTTTGTTGCCTTAAGTCGAGATCAGATGATGGCTGTTGGTGGCTAGATAAGTTTTGATGATTTTCATCTATTTATGGGGCTAGTTCTAAAGGTAGAACTAGCCTTACTTTTTTAGTTCAAAGCCTATTCAGGGCTTAAAATATAGTTAATTAACTCATCATTTAATACTAAATAAACGCCAGTTTTTACTTGACTATTTTAACATTTTGTGCTATAATAGTTATGTTAATAAAATAATAAGTAAGTTCACGGAGTTTAAAGCATGTCCTCATCAGAATCACAAGTAAATCCAGCTCTTCTATTTGATATTCAAGCACTTACGCAGTTAAACGAAGCTTCGCGTAAAGAGATGGAAAAGCGCCAAGATGAGATTAGAGTCGATAATGCGAATATGGATGAAGTTTTGCAAGAAGAAATTGACCAAGATGCTGCTGCTCAAGATTCAAAAGCTCAATCTTCGAAACAAGATCAGATCAAAGACGTGATTAAATCTTTACCTGCGCAAGCTGGTAAGATGTCTAAAAACAGTAAAAAAACAGCTACAGATCAGACTTCTAAAACTAATACAGATACTACAAAAAATGCTTTGAATGCTAAGCAAACAAAAGCCTTAGTGGGAACGCTAATGGACTTTGTAAATATCAAGGGTTCAATTGCAGCATCGGGTATGCCAGAAATGGAACTTGATTTTGACAATGGTCGTGTTTTAGATCAAATTTTAGATCGCAAAAATTTAATGGGATGTAAAGCAACTGATGCTCAATTAAAGCAAGCCAAAGCTCAAGCTAAAAGAATGGCAAGAACAATGAGGCATACTTTAAAAGCGGCTCTTCCATTAGTTTCTAATGCTGCAGCAAAAGCCTATGCTCAAAATGGAGTTGATGTATCTGCGCCTGAGCAACCAGCTACGAATCCAAATCAAACTTCAAACAAAAATCCAAGCACAG
>CAZJSX010000076.1:0-7722 GCA_964548845.1 uncultured bacterium
TCGAGGGGCCCGACGCCATCGCGACATACCGCGAGGTGATGGGTGCCACCGACCCAGTTTTTTTGCCATTTCTTTGCTTATTGAACGCTTCCCATTTTCCATCTCACTAATATGGTGTCTATATATTCCTAACTTCTCAGCAAGATCTTGTTGAGTTAGTCCATCGCGATAACGAAGCCCTCTTAGAGCAACCGCAGCCTCTCCAAACTTATCTGAATCTGTTTTTAAAAAAGCACGCCAATCCTCTTTTTTAGAAGATTTACTTTTCTTAGTAAGGCGCATTCTCATGGGTGCCGACATAAAAAACCTCTATAATTTTTATTTTTTTATCTTCTAGTCGCCAACATATAACATAAGTTGGCTTTCCATTTTTCAGATGACAGTGATAAGCATTTTGTGGAATATCTTTTTTGCTCTTTGAAAGAGGGGCATAATTAGGCCAATTTGATCTTACAGGGCCCTCTTCAACCATTTCCTTTAAAAAGGTTTTAAGCAACTCCTTAATCTTGTTTGGTAACTTTTCAGCCTTTTTCCGAGCACTATTTGAAAAATCTATCTTCCACACTATGCCAGTCCCTAAATTAAAATAGAATTTAAATAGTACCAATTATTGGTAATAAAATCAATAATTTCTCATGAACTTATATCTAATGAAATATTTATTTTTTAAATGGAATAACCTTGAAATCTTCGGCAACAATTGTCTGCGGGAAAATCGCTTGCGCTTCTTGTAAAAGAGGATCTAGATTTTGATAACGAACTGAAAAATGAGTTAACACTAAAGTTTGAGCATTGGCCTGTTTGGCAATTTGAGCTGCTTGTGATGCTGTTAAATGATAGTGCTGATAAGCAAGATCTTTTTCAGAGTCTAAATAAGTTGATTCACAAATAAGCATTTTAGCATCTTTGGCCACTTTATGAGCATTCGAGCAAAGTCTAGTGTCAACTAGATAACTAAAAGTATCCCCACGTCTAACCCAGCTGACATCTTCTAGTGCATATTTTTGACCATCAACTACAACAAATCCTTTCTCTTGAAGCTCTTTAACTAGAGGCCCTTTAATTTTAGCGTGATGTAATTTGTCTTTATCAAATTTCACTTGATCTTGCTCGGTGATGCGCCAACCGATATTTTCAACACCGTGCTCTAAAAAGTAAGCTTCAATTTTAAAGCCATCTCTTTCTTCAACAAGCCCCTCTTCAAAAACAGGATGCTCGATTACTTTGATTTGATTGTGATAAACAGTTCCAAAGCGAAGGCGATCGAAATACTCTTTGTAGCGCCCTGGATAATAACAATGAACCGGATGTTCAATTTTATCTAAATTAAGTCTCATTAATATAGATCCCAAGCCTAAGCAGTGATCTCCATGAAAATGGCTAATAAAAATGCGATGAATGCAAGTAGGAGCTACATTAGCGTAGATGAACTGTCTTTGCGTCCCCTCACCTGGATCGAATAGAAAGCCTTCGTTATTCCAGCGAAGCAGATAAGCTCCATGATTGCGATAGCGAGTAGGCACTTGTGAAGAGCAACCTAAAATGATTAAATCTCTAACGCTCATTTATTAATTTTCCCCAAGTCCCAAGCTGCAAAAAAATTCATCCGCCCCATTAATAGACCGACAAGGGCACCCAAAATATGAGCTGTGTTAGCAATATTTGGGGCAATTCCTGTATGACCTGTATATTCCATAGCAAATGAAACGATTTGCAATGCTAAAAGAGCAAGTACATAGAAAGCTAAAAAATATAAGGTTGCTTTTTGTACCGTATATCCTTCCCAGGCAGCTTTAGCTTGCCGCATCCAAATAAAGCCGGCCATTGCCATAACCACTCCAGATAATCCTAAAAAGTTAGGACCACTCATGAGATATTGAGAGAGGTTCGTACAAAAAGCAGCAACTAACAGAAAACATAACAAACGCCAAAATCCAATTCTTTTTTCCATTTGTTGTCCTAAAAAAGCAAACCAAAGCAAGTTAAAAAGAATATGGAAAAAATTAGCATGTAATACAGCTGGTGTAAAAAGGCGCCAGATTTCCCCTTGCTTGATTTGAACAAATTGCGGGGAAGGAGCAAGCGTTGTATCTGTGCTTTTAACAGGGATGATATAAGTATCATACAATCCGTGCCAATAAGGGCTTGTTTTAATTTTACGAATCTCATCTAGTGCTTCCGCAGATTTCAAATAAAGCTCTGGATTATCTGCATTGACGATATTTTGTAAAAGTTGTCCCGAATATTGATAAGCTAGCGGCTGTTCAAACGTCAGAGCGCTATATGGGGGTAAAAAGAAAAGGTTTAAATAAACTTGCCCCTGACGTGGCAAATTCACTTTTTGAGGAGCAGAAAAAGAGGCCCAGAGAAAAAGAAAAATACAAAGCGCCATTACACCTAAAGTTAACTTTCCAAAAGAAGGTTTTTGTTTTCCAGGTATAACTTTTTCCTCTTCTTCTTCACTCTCTTGCTCTATTGCTTGCTCTTGCGCTGACTCTTCTTCATCGCCATCTGAAGATAGGGCCACACGATTGAATGCAATTTCAGCTTCTTTTTCTAATTTTTCTTGTTCTTTTTTTCGCAATGTCTGAAACGAAGGAGTCCATTCGGGATGCAGCGAAAATTCTTGATAAGCCTCAGTTGCTTTTTTCACATCATCTTCGTCAAAAACCCAAATGATAAATTGATTGTTAGGCTTAGCTTCGACTTGGTTCTTAATATTTTTTTCTTCCAAAAATAAAGAAAATCGCTCGGCTACTTCTGCTTGATTTAATGTAATGACTAAGCGCATATAGTTTTTATCTTTTCAATAATTTTTGAGGTTGAAAGGCCATCTTTCAAATTGACAATATGAAGTCTGCCGCCATGTTCTTTGACAGTATCTGCTTCAATGCAATTGATGCCGTATTCTGCACCATTAACATGGACATGGGGTTTTATCAAAGATAAAAGTAGAATGGGGTTAGTCTCCTCAAACCAAGTCACATAGTCGACATACATGAGCGCGGCCATCATCTCCAAACGATTCTTTAAAGGAACTATGGGCCTTAAAGGGCTTTTATATTGACGAATTGACTCATCACTATTGAGAGCAACCAACAACTTATCACCTTGTGCTTTAGCTTGATAGATCATATGCAGATGACCTGCATGCATCAAATCAAACGAGCCGTTTAAAGTCACAAGCTTATGCTTTTGCTTAATTTTAAGAGCTACCTTCTCAATTTGATCAGGGAAAATGAGTTTGCTAAGACTCTCTTTAGGCCAATCTTGAAACATATGTTATCTTTTTACTTTGGAAAAGCTATTTTATAAATCTCATCATAATGATTAACAAAATGAACTTTCAAACCTTTTTTCAAATAATCAGGTAATTCATCATAATCGCGCATATTTTCTGATGGGAATATCAAAACTTTCAATCCCGATCTGCGAGCTGCAATCAACTTCTCTTTGACACCACCAATTGGCAAGACTTTACCTGTCAAAGTGATCTCTCCTGTCATTCCTAGATCCCCTAAAATAGGCTCTCCCTTTATTAAAGAAAGTAGAGCAGTGACCATTGTCACACCAGCTGATGGACCATCTTTAGGAGTTGCCCCTTCTGGGATGTGAATATGCACTTCAGATTGTGGGAAAAATGCTTTTCCAGGCACATATTTCTCTAAACTTCCATGAACATAAGTCCAAGCAATTTGAGCGGACTCTTTCATCACATCTCCTGCTTGCCCGGTTAACTTCATGATCGTTTTCTCTGCAGGGACTCTGAAAGTCTCTATATATAGTGTAGCTCCACCCATAGACGTCCAAGCAAGTCCCATACAGACTCCAACTGGAGTCGTTTCGTAAAAGCGATCGCTTAAAAAAGGTGGTTTTCCGACATACTCTTCTAAATTTTCTGGAGAGATGACAAATTTTTTGATCCGCTTGCGTGGAAATTTCTCTTGCTGACTGACAATTTTAAAAGCAATCTTGCGCAAGATTTTTTTGATCAAACTCTCAAGTGTTCGAACGCCTGCTTCTCTAGCATAGCCATTGATTAAAGTGGCTAGCGCCCCTTTTGCAAAAGCTATTTGAGTCGCCTTAATTCCCATTTTTTTTCTATTTTTTGGGATCAAATACTTAGTAGCAATTTCTACTTTTTCTTCTAAGATGTAACCTGATAGACGCAAAATATCCATACGATCTTTTAAAGGCTCAGGAATCGTATCTAAGACGTTTGCAGTTACAATGAATAAAACATTCGACAAATCACAACGCACATCTAAGTAGTGATCTAAAAAGTCATGGTTTTGTTCATAATCTAAAACCTCTAAAAGAGCAGATGCTGGATCTCCTTGATGACTTGATCCTATTTTATCAATCTCATCAATCATGATGATCGGATTCATCGCTTGTGTTTGTTTTAAAGCTTGTATCATTTTACCAGGCATAGCCCCGATATATGTACGGCGGTGCCCTTTAATTTCAGCTTCATCTCGCATCCCACCGACCGAAAAGCGGAAGAATTTGCGATTTAAGGCTCTGGCGATACTTTGACCAACTGATGTTTTACCAACACCTGGAGGGCCGACTAAACAAATAATACTTCCTCTTACCCCACCTGAAAGCTTTCCAACGCTGATGAACTCTAAAATGCGCTCTTTGATATCTTTTAAACCATAGTGGTCTTTTTCAAGAGCTCTTTTAGCATGCTCTAGTTGATGAGTCTCTTTTGTGGTGACTCCCCAAGGAATAATAGTGAGCCAATCTAAATAGTTTCTGCAAACGGTGTATTCTGAAGATTGAGGCTCTAAAAACTGAATTTTCTCCATCTCGTCATCAATCACCTGCATGATATGCTCAGGGACTTTACGTTTTTTCAAACGCTCTTCGAATTTTTCGATATCATGAGTTTTGTCATCTTTTTCGATGCCTAACTCTTTTTTGATCGTCTTTAATTGCTCTCTCAAAAAGAATTCTCTTTGAGTTTTTGAAATAGCCGTTTCTAGCTTTTGGTTAATACTGCTTTGCAGACGAGTTAAATCGAGCTCTTTTTTCAATAAAACTAAAGCTTTGTTAATACGCTCTCGGATATCAAATGTCTCTAAAACTTCTTGCAACTCTTGTCTAGAAGCCGTTGTTAAAGCAACTGCAAAATCAGCAAGCCTACCTGGCTCTGTAAAATCAGAGTGCCCCAAGAAAATTTGCAGCTCTTCTTTGTAAAGAGGGTTTAGTTTTAAAAGCTCTTTAATCGTTGTAATGATACTGATGGAATAAGCTTTAATTTCATCATCGACATCTTTTGGATCGTCGTGATATTTGACTTTAGCGCGCAGGTATTTGCTGGTTAAATCAGGCTTAACAATTTTAAGCCTTTTTTCCATATTCAAAACAATCTGCACCCCACCTTGTTCCATAGGGAGAATTCGGAGAATCTTTCCTAAGACACCCACTTTATGTAGATCTTTAAAAGTCACATCGTGAATATCAGCTTCTTCATCTTTGGTTAAGATCAAGCCGATGTACTTATTTTTGGTTCTCATGACAGTTTTAAGAACTTCAAAATAAGGACCTGGTTCTATTAAAATAGGAGCTGCCATCGCAGGGAAAAATGGACGGCGGACAATGGGAACGCAATAGATTTTGTCAGAAGGGTTGAAGTCGCTTTTGAACTCATCATCACCACTCTTAAGTGTTTCTAAAATCACTTCTTCAATAGAAGTATCTTTTTCGTCTTTAATATCATCCATGAATCTACGGGCCCTTTTTTCTTTTTGGGATCTTTAAGTGAACTCAAAAGTTGAGGTGAAAAAAAACATTTTCAAACAATTATTAGCGGTTATTTATAGCAAAAATAGCCAATATAGGCAACAAAGCAGTTCCCAAAAAGAATTTAAATTAATTTATCGTTTGAAAAAAATTGTTTTATTATTAATAATATCTTTCATTAATTATTTACTAAAGCCTTATGTATTATTTAATTTTAGAAACTAGCAGCCCTCGCGGGTTGTGCGCTATTGTCAAAAACGGCGAAGTTTTATTCCAAGCAGAAGTTCCTTTTGGGGTACGCGATTCTGGCGAACTTGTCCCTGTTTTTGAAATGGGTTTTAAAAAAATTAATAAGTCGATTAAAGATATTCAAACCATTATTTTAGGAATTGGACCTGGCTCATTCACCGGCCTTCGAATAGGAGCAAGTGTAGCCAAAGCTATCTCTTTTGCTCAGTCGATTCCTATCACAACTGTTAGCAGCCTAAAAGTTTTTAATCCCCCCAAAGAAGGGCACTTTGGCGTGCTACTCGATATTAAAGGGCAAGGGCTACAGCTGCAAAAAGGATACAAAGATTTATTTGATATTCACTATGAAGATCAAACTTATATTTTGACTCCGCAAGATATCGAAATCCAGTTACAAGGATTACAAACTTTAGTCACTGCCCACTCTCAGATGATTTTGCCAAAACTACCAACTGAAGATCTCAAAAATAAGCTGATTGAAATTGCCCCAGACCCTATTCAAATGGTTAAGCTGGCTCAAAAACAACCTTTATCTAAAAGCTATAAAGCAACCTACTTAATGGAGATAAACTACTTTAGCACAGCCTCATTCTAAAAGAATTCCTGGATGCAGTTATGAACTTTTCTCAAGATAAAACCAAAACTGAAGTTTCCATTTGATTTTTAGTTTCGGCTATGCATAATTTAACTCATCACTTAACTTTAGAGGATCAATGACAAGCGTAAAGGTCAGAATGGGAGAACCCATTGATAAAGCACTAAGAATCTTAAAAAAGAAACTTGACAAAGAAGGCGTTATGAAAGCAGCGAAAGCTCACCGTTTCTACGATAAACCTTCTGTCAAAGAACGCGCTAAATCTAAAGCTGCATTAAAATATCGCCGCTCTTATTAGCACTCGATCTCAAAATCTGCTAAAATATATTGCTATTTTTCCCAAATAGCAATATACTTGTTTTAGTAAACTAAATATTTTTTAAGCCAATGTCAGACTATTACAATACTCTAGGTATTACTAAAGGTGCTTCCGCGGAAGAAATCAAAAAAGCTTATCGCAAGCTTGCCGTTAAATACCATCCCGACAAAAATCCTGATAACAAAGACGCTGAAAAAAAATTCAAAGAAATCTCTGAAGCTTATGAAACACTAAGCAATGCTCAAAAACGAGAAATGTACGATCGCTACGGCAAAGATGCTCCTCAAGGCTTTGGCGGAGCTGGCGGCGGATCACACCAAGGGTTTTCTTCAATGGAAGAAGCGCTTCGCACTTTTATGGGTGCATTTGGTGGTGGCGGCGGCGGCGGTGGCGATGGAGGATTTGAATCATTCTTTGGTGGTGGATTTGGCGGCGGCGGTGGACACTCTCATGCAAGACAAGGGGCTAGTAAAAAAGTTACAGTCACTTTAAGTTTTGACGAAGCTGCTAAGGGTGTTGAAAAAGAAGCTCATATTACAAAATACGACAACTGTAGCAAGTGTGATGGCAGCGGAGCAAGTTCTCCTTCTGCTATTAAAAGATGTTCGCAGTGTGGTGGCTCTGGACAAGTTTATCAAAGCCGCGGCTTTTTTAGCATGTCGAGTACTTGTTCTGTTTGTAATGGCAACGGACAAGTGATCACTGATCGCTGTAAAGTGTGCTTAGGTCAAGGCAGAGTTAAAGAAAAACAAACGATTAAAATCAAAATCCCTGCAGGTGTCGATAGCGGCATGACTCTTAAAATGGC
>CAZJSX010000077.1:0-7661 GCA_964548845.1 uncultured bacterium
GGGACCAAGAATAGTTCTGGCAACAGCAACCGGCGGTGCAATGAAGAGCGCGTAAGCTTTATTGTTTTGCATAGCCAGCGTTTTTGGGATGATTTCTCCTAAGATCAGAGTTAATCCCAGAGGAACGCCAACAGTGAGTAGCCAGCTTGATAATGTTCCAAAGATATGAGAGCTAGTGTTTTGAATCAAAATATTAACCAAAACATTCAGCATTAACACTGTCACTAAAAGATCATAGGGTGACTTTAGTAGGTTGGCAATCAGCCTTTTGCGAGGTTTATCGCTTTGGTTGAAGCTTCGCAATGTCATTGGAGAGAGTGAAAATAGTGAAGTTTCAGCAGCAGAACACATTCCTGATAGAATGGTGAGTATCACGAGGATTAAAATAGCGATCATAAATTAGTCGATAAAGTGGACCTTAATTTGCCCCTCTGAGATTAACCCAAGTTCTTGTTTAAGAACCATTTCAATATAACGTGGGTCGTTTTGACTCTCGATCTGCATTTTTAGGTCGCGTTGTTGTTTTTGTGAAGCTAGCTTAATCGTTTCAAGTTTATAGACAGTACTATTGAGATCTTGTTCTTTGATGCTGAGCTGCTTAAAAACAATATTCAATACAACCGCATTAACAAGGATAAAAACAATGACCCACCATGAGTTGAATACCAACTCGCGCATCAGCTTCTTGCCCATAGCAAGACGTGGTTGAAAGCTGTAAAATGGCGTTGTCATTTTTATATCTATGATTATTAAAGGTTAATGGTGTTAGCAAGTCACATGCTTGCCGCCCCATGAACTCCATATTGTCTTTTTCTCTCTAAATAGCAAGAAAAAGTCATTTTTTTTTAAGTTCCATTTAAGATCGAAAAAAAGGCATAAAAATACAAGGTTTTTTTGAAAAAAAATAGCAGCCCGGTTTAAAAGATTTAAACGGTTAGACTTGCGTAGATAGAATTTTTTTTCTAGAATGAAAATTAAATTTATAATGATGGGGTCTCGATAACCCTGTCAAAAAAAAGAAGGCTGCTTAGGTGATAAGCAGCCTTGATTAAGTCGGTGAGATTATACTTTTGTGTGTGCAAGATTCTCAGTAGGTGAATATTTATTCATTTGAATGCGAGGGTCTATTTTCGCATGGGTTTCAAATGCTTCTCTGTATTCTGGATGTTCATTGAAGAATTCTTTTAAAGCATTAGGAGTATGCATGTAAAAATGCTGAAGTGTATTATATGCTTTATTTTTGTCTGTAACATTTCCATCTAATATTGCTTGTGCGATATTTTTTAACTCGTATCTCATGGTTTTATTGAAGAAATCCTGCTGAATAATGCACTTGGCAGCTCTTTGTTTATTATATCTCATTATAGCACTGAACTGTGACTCCTTAATACCTTGTTCGTTCCTTACCGATATTTGTCTTCTTTGGTTGGGAGTTGAGTTTTCCCAGAGCATTTGATAAATTTCATAAGGTTCAATGAAAATATTTCTATCTTTTATAATTTGAGACAATGTTTTTATAAGCTTTTCATTATTGGTGAAAGCACTAGAGCGAGCTGCAGCAATAAGACCATTTTTTATTTCTAGATCAGAAAAATTAGAAAAATCAACATAGAGAAGAGTATTCTGGCAACCTAATTGAATTATAGCGTTCAAGTAAGAAGTCCCACTATCAAAAGTAGTAAATTGATCCACTTGAATTTGATCTGGAGTTTTTGCAAAATATGAATACAGTTGATCAATAGGATTATTTAGACACTGGCTAAGCTCAGACTCATTTGTTGTGCCAAATAACTGATGTAAGAGGTTTTGACATTCAATCGGGTCAAACTTCCAGCATTCACTAAGAGATTTACAGGCCGGAGTAAATGAAGGTGTAGCTGGAGCTGGTGGTACAACTTGTTGGCTGAGCGAGTAATTTTGATAACCAAGAGCTGCTAGTGCTGCCAAAGCGACCCCTAGCAAAATATAAGGTGTGCGGCTTTGATTTTTTTGCACAATTGGGCTAATTTCCTCTAAGGCTTTTGCGGCCTCTTCAATTTGTAAGTGTATGTCTTTCGGTTGTTCAGCTTCTTTGCTTTTTTCAGGGGAGTAAGTAAAGAAGTTTGGATGGCCAAATACAGTCGGCTCGTTATTAATTCTAGACATAGGTATAAACCTTTGATTGAAAGTTGTTCAAAACGTAAAAAAACTCCTTTAAATTTAAAGTTTAAAGCGTTTTTTAGCAAAGAAAATTTTCGAACTGATCAAAAAGGTCTATTTTATTGACGAACTGTTGGAGTTGTAATTCCTGTTTGGTACATATACTTTCCCTTTCTCATTGCGTAAGAGAGTTCACAAGGTTCATCAGACTCAAAAAACAACACTTGAGCAAGTCCTTCATTAGCATAAATTTTTGCTGGGAGGGGGGTTGTATTTGAAATTTCTAAAGTGACATATCCTTCCCATTCTGGTTCAAAAGGGGTGACATTGACGATGATTCCGCAGCGAGCGTAAGTGGATTTACCTAAGCAAATTGTCATAACATTGCGGGGTATGCGAAAATATTCAATGCTTCGAGCTAGTGCAAAAGAGTTTGGCGGAACAATGCAGACGTCAGTTACAACATTAACAAACGAGCTTTCTGTAAAGTTTTTGGGGTCAACGATTGAATTATGAACATTTGTAAAAATTTTGAATTCATTAGAAACTCTTAAGTCATAACCATAAGATGAAAGTCCATAGGAAATTATTTGACTTGAGACTTGCTGATCGACAAAAGGTTCAATCATTTTGTGTTTTTGGGCCATTTCGCGAATCCAACGATCTGTTTTGATTGTCATTGACTACTCCAAGTTTTTTTTGATTTAATTTTTCTCTGATTTGTTTAAAATGAAAATTAAAGCTCAATTTATTCATAAGCTTTAATATTTTCAATATGGAAAATCCAAATCAATATATTCAATCGAAGCTGACAGCTCCTGATATCGCCTATGAAAAACCATTGCGCCCCGATTCTCTGAAAGATTTTTATGGGCAATCAGAGATCTTAGAGAGATTAGATGTTTTTATCCAGGCATCAAAGCAGCGAGGAGAAGTTTTAAGGCATGCGTTATTTTGCGGCCCACCAGGTCTTGGAAAAAGTACTTTAGGTGCCATTATTGCAAAAGAGATGGGCTCTAATATCGTCATTACTTCCGGCCCCATTTTAGAAAAGCCAAGTGATCTAGCAGGGATATTGACCAATCTACAAAAAGGGGACATTTTATTTATTGATGAAATTCATAGATTAAATCGCACGATTGAAGAGTATCTATACCCTGCGATGGAAAATTACACTCTGGATTTAATTATTGATAGTGGTCCTCATGCCAGATCTGTTCAAG
Organism: uncultured bacterium; assembly: GCA_964548845.1. Taxonomy (GTDB): domain Bacteria; phylum Chlamydiota; class Chlamydiia; order Chlamydiales; family JAAZZY01; genus CAZJSX01. The sequence goes on from CAZJSX010000077.1 coordinate 3,363, forward strand.
TGAAACTCAACCCTTTTACTTTAGTGGGAGCGACAACGCAACAGGGACTATTGACTGCACCCTTGCGATCTCGATTTGGTCTCACTTTTAGGTTAGACTACTATTCTAATGAAGTTTTACAAAAGATTATCGAAAGAACAGCGGCTATTTTATCAACAAAAATTCACAGTGACGCCGCTTTGCAAATCGCTAAACGATCTCGCGGAACTCCAAGAGTTGCCAACAACCTATTTCGTTGGGTTCGCGATTTTGTGCAAATCAAAGGCGAAGGAATCATCAATGCTCAAATGGCTCAAAAAGCATCAGAAATGTTAGCAATTGATGAAATTGGATTAGATGAGATGGACAAAAAGATATTAATCGTTATTATGGATCATTATAACGGAGGTCCGGTAGGTTTGAATACTTTGGCTGTCGCAGTAGGAGAAGCTTCTTCTACTTTAGAGGAGGTTTATGAGCCTTTTTTAATTAAACAGGGTTTACTCAAAAGAACTCCTCGTGGTAGAGAAGTAACAACAAAAGCCTATGACCATTTAAATAAAAAAATGTACGAGGGGTAATTATTATGAAAGTTAAAGCCTTTTTAGGTGTTTGCTTAACTTTAATCTGTTGCGGGTTTGCAAATCTTTCTGCAGCGGCTGAGAAAGTTACTGCAACTGTTGAGCAACCTAATCGCTTAGGGATGATTAAAGTGTTGTTGGGGAAAGATTTAGAAGCAGTGAATCTAGAAGTTCGCGGCGGCTATAAAATTTTTGATCCCAAAACAGGTCTTAAGCTTAGCCGGGCATCTAGAGCAAAACAGAATTTGTTGAGACCTACTCTAGATGGATTGGTTTGGGGTGAAGCTTTTCCTGGAAATTACCAAATCGCACTAATACCTAATGAACCCAATGACTTTTTTCTAATTAATGGAATTCAATACGCAGGTGATTTGTACGTCTATCAAGTAGGTAATACTATAAACCTAGTCAATGTTGTTCCTATCGAGCGTTATGTTCAGTCGATGCTCAATCCTAAAGTTGACCGTGACTTGCATTCAGAAGTTTTAGCTGCGCTTGCGATTATTGAAAGAACACAAGCCTATTACTTAGCACAAAAAAATGAAAATGCTCTTTGGCATGTCGATGCACAGAAAGTCGGTTATCAAGGTTTGGGAGTTTGTGCAAGGTCAAATGGTGCGGATCGAGCAGTTGAGCAAACTCATCATTTGGTAATGAGATCTAAATCTTATGGAATTCAAGATGGATACTTTAATGCTACATATACAGAGCATTGTGCAGGCAAAACTGCACCTTTTCATTTAATCTATCGCACAGAAGGGCATGCTTATAAGAAACCTGTAGAATCTCCATTAGCTTTGGCGAATCGAAAAGATTCTCATTGGATGACTCAAATGGATATCAATGATTTCGCAGAAAAACTTGGTTTAGAAGAAATTACTAAAGTCGAAGCATTGGTCGATCAAGCTTCTGGAAAAGTCTATGGAATGCATTTGCAATCTAAAAATGATAATGTGGATTTTGACTTCGTAAAGCTGCAGTCTTTGCTCGGTAAAGAAAAAATTAAAAGTACAGATTTCAAGGTTCAACGTAAAGACAACACAATTGTCTTTGATGGTTTTGGACGTGGATCTGGAGTAGGCGCTTGTCTTTATAGTGCTCAAGAAATGGCTCAAAGAGGGCACAGTGCCTCAGAAATTTTAGCTGCGTTTTTCCCAAATACGCGCATTTCTTTTGTTGAAGGAAGATAAGAGATTTTAAAGCCCCAACTTGTAGTTGGGGTTAGTTATTTAGTCTGTTTGATTGAGAGGCTTGCTATTGATTCTCAAAAGATAAAGTCAAAAAATAATTGCAAAGATAGTCCGCTCTCAGCTATTATTTTTCGTAATTTAATGTAAATCCTTTGGAGGAATGTAAAAATGTCGTTTGAAAACGCAAAAGAGAATTTGAAAGAATTTGGAAAAGAGTTGGGGTTAGAGGGATTAGACTTTGACGAAAACAATACCTGTATTTTGGGCATAGATGATGAGTTCTCAATGCACATGACTTACGAGCCAAATTCTAAAAGGTTATATATCTATTCTCCATTGATAGACGGATTACCAAAAGACGCTAAAATTAAATTGAAACTTTACGAAAAACTACTTGAAGGTTCAATGCTCGGCGGTCAAATGGCCGGTGGCGGTGTAGGAGTTGCTGTTAAAGAAGAATTGATTCTATTACATTGCGTTTTAGAAATGCAACATGCGACAGCTCAAGCACTAAGAGCCTTTGCTCCTCTTTATGTTGAAACGGTAGAAAGATGGCGTAAGATAGTTAAGGCAGTTATGGAAGGTAAAGATGTAGAGATTCCAAGACCGGGCACAGGTCCTGGTGGAATCGGTGCAGGTCCTGGTGGTATGCCGGGTGGCCCACAACTTCCTCCTGGAAACAAGAATCCTCCGACTTCTGGCGGCGGAAATTTCATTAAAATCTAATTAAAATTACTTTAAATTGGTCACTTTAGCCGCGTCAAATTGACGCGGCTATTTTTTTTCTTTTATCTTGATTTTTACTTCATTTTTTTAGCATAGTACTCCTTCAGTAAGTTTAAAAAAATTCTTAAAAATTAGGAGGGTTTCATGAACTTTATGCAAGTTGCTGGGCATCTCGGGGCAGATCCTGAAGAGCGCTTTACTCCAAGTGGACAAAAAGTGATTACACTCAGATTAGCGACTCAATCTCGCAAAGCGGGTAAAGACGAGACTATTTGGTGGAAAGCGACAATTTGGGGAGAACGTTTTGATAAAATGATCCCTTACTTGAAAAAAGGGAGCCCTTTAATTGTAATGGGAGAGATGAACAAGCCAGCTATATATAATGGTAAAGATGGCTCACCTCAAATTTCATTAGAGATCGTTGTTTCTGATATGCGCTTTAGTCCGTTTGGACGTGCTGATAAACCAGCAGGGCAAGAAGGAAAAGGGGCGCAAGCACCACAAAATCCAGCATATGCAACTCATAATGTTGATGGAGTTAATGAATTATCTGAAGATGAGATTCCGTTTTAACTATGAAAATCAACTGTATCTTAAAACATACTCAACGCGCTGCAGCTGATGCTTTAGTTCTCCCCTTTTACAAAGATACAAAAGGGGCGGTTAAGCCTGCTTTTGCCGAAAAAAATTTGATTAAATGGGCTAAAGAACCTATTGAATTGAAAGATTTCGAAGGCAAAGTCGGTGAGGTTTTTTTAACTTATAGTGATAAAGGAAAAGAAAAACGAGTTATCTTATTAGGTCTTGGTGATTCTAAAAAGATAACTACAGAGTCCCTTCGCAGATCTTATGCTAAATTGACACAATATTGCCAAGCTCACCGGATTAAAAAAGTGAATCTTTTTGCTCCGGTTTTGAAACCAATCTCTTTAGAAGAGTTGGTTCAAGGAATTTGTGAGGGTATATTATTATCCAATTACGTCTTTGATCGCTTAAAGTCGGCTTCAGACTCTAAAATGATCCTTTTAACTCATTGTTGTTTAATAGGCTTATCCAAAGATAAGCAGGCGTGGATTGATAAATGGAAAAATATTAGTGAAGGTGTTTACTTAGCAAGAGATCTTGTTAATGATAATGCTGACACTATTCATGCCCAGGCATTGGGTGAGTCTGCTTTAAAACTGGCAGCACAGTTCGACAAGATTAAGACGATTATTTTAGATAAGAAAAAACTTGAAGAAGAGCAACTCAACCTTATTTTAACGGTAAATCGGGGATCTGCTACAGATCCCGCTTTGATCATTTTACAATATATGGGGAACTCAAAAAATGAGGAATCCACTGTTATTGTAGGTAAAGGGGTCACTTATGACACTGGTGGACTGCAACTAAAGCCAAGAGATGGGACAATCATTCACATGAAGAGTGATATGAGTGGAGCTGCCGCAGTTTTAGGGACAGTTTATGCAGCCGCTAAACTAGATTTAAAATTAAATTTAATTGGACTGATTCCTGCTTGTGAAAATGCCATAGACGGTAAAAGCTATAAACCAGGTGATGTCTATAAAAGTCATAATGGTAAAAGTGTTGAAATTGCGCTCGCGGCGATCGTCGTCCTCTTCTTCCTGGGGAACTGGCGGAGCACCTTCGTCGCGGCCCTGGCCATTCCCATCTCCATCGTCGGCACGTTCGCGCTGATGTGGATCCTGGGCTTCTCGCTCAACATGCTCACCTTGCTCGCGCTCGCGCTGGCGGTGGGCATCGTCATCGACGACGCCATCGTCGTCCTCGAGAACATCACCCGGTACGTGGAGGACAAGGGC
>CAZJSX010000078.1:0-7581 GCA_964548845.1 uncultured bacterium
GGGCTCCAGAGGTTTGCTCATAGCACAAGTGATTAATTGAGCCGCAAACTCTTGTTGTGGTGAGAGCTTTGGAGAATTTTGCGGCGGCAGGTTGCTCGGGTCTTGTAAAAACTCCCCTCTCATGCGAAAGGCTAATGGAGTTATCAACAAAACAGAGGCTAATAATAATGATATTCTTTGGGAAAGTGGCGTGGTTCCAAAAATAATCTGAACCATTTTACTTTGTTTTTGTTTTGCTAAACTTTTTTGACTCTTCAAAGCATATAAAGATACGCGCTCTTGAATGCCATCTAACCCAAAAATACTGCCAGCTACACAGAGCGCAGAAAGTCCAGCACAACCACTTGTAAGCAATGAATTATTTAAGTTTATCATAATAACCTTATATTCAAACTTTTAACTATAAAAAAAAGAAATTGTACCGGTTGATTGAAAAAATAACAATCACAAAAGAGTGTTGAAAAATGCTGTTCTTTTATAGCTTATTTGATTTTTTAGACATTTAATATCAATTGATTTATATATGATTCCTTATTGGATTACTTTAAGTGATCTATAAGGATTTTTTGAATATGCGCTGGCTTATTTTTTCTCTCATTTGTTTTAGTCACACCTCTATTTTTGCATTTAACAACCATCACCATAATCAAATATTATTAGTGATCACTGATGAGTGGGGTTCTACAGAGGGGCAGATGTGGTGTTTTGAGCGCACTAATCAAAAGTCTCCATGGAAGCAGTATGATAAAGAATTTAAAATTTATCTAGGCAGCCAAGGATTGGCGTGGGGACGAAGTTTATATACTCCAAAAAATGTTGAAGGCCCTATCAAAAAAGAGGGAGATAATTGCTCCCCTGCTGGTATCTTTGCAATCGGCCCTGTCTTTGGATTTCTTCCAAAAGATCAAATTAGCCCTCTAAAAATGCCCTATATCCATATTACCTCATCACTTGTTGTAGTCAACGATGCTCAATCAAGTTTTTATAATCAGATAATTGATAAAAATAACGTCTGTGCAGACTGGAAACACTGTGAAAAACTCATCGATATCCCAACCTATCAATGGGGAGCTGTTATTGAATATAACTCACACCCGGCAATTGCTCAAGAAGGATCAGCCATTTTTTTAACTCTGCATCATCCTAATGCTTACTACACCAAAACAGGCTCTACTTGCATCCCCTATGAAAATTTGATATCTACTTTATATTGGCTAAAGCAATCTGAAGATCCCGTGATTATTCAATTGCCCCGCTATGAATATTTAAAATTACAAAAAACCTGGAACCTCCCTGACATTCAATGACCCATATTGGCCCTTATAAATTGATCCGTACGATAGCAAAAGGTGGAATGGGAGAGGTCTTTTTGGCTTATGATCCCGATTGCAAAAGAGAAATCGCCTTGAAATGCATTCGCTCGGAATATGCCAACAACTCGATTATTTATAAAAGGTTTGTCAAAGAGGCGCTCATTGCCAGTAGGCTAACCCATCCAAGCATCATCCCCATCTACCATCTTTGTAATGATGGCAAGCGCCCTTATTATACTATGCCCTATATCCCCGGTAAAACGCTCAAGCAAATCTTAATAGAGACTGCCAATCAAGAGCAAAACTCTCAAAATCTCTCGTCACAAGAGGGCTCGATCCCCTATTTAACTCATATCTTTTTAACGATCTGTGAAGCCGTGCATTATGCACACAGCCAACAAATTATCCACCGCGACCTAAAGCCTGAAAATATTTTAGTCGGACAATACGGAGAAGTTTTAATTTTTGACTGGGGTGTTGCTGATAAAATAGAAAATATTGCTAAAGAGGATCCCTCCTATGAGATAGAAGGGGCAGACTTTCCCCATTTAACTTCACCAGGAAAAATTATTGGGACCCTCTCATTTTTAGCACCAGAAAGATTCTTGGGTCAGCCTGCTAATTATTTGACTGACATCTACTCTTTAGGTGTCATGCTTTATATGATTTTAACTTTAAAGCTCCCCTTCAAACGCAAAGAGGCCAAGGAGACAAAAGAAAATATCCACAAAGAAGTGTTTAAAAATCCTATCGACATTGCTCCATACCGAGATATCCCTCACTCCCTTGTTCAAATCACCCAAAATTGCTTGAACCCCGATCCAAAGCTGCGCTATCAAAATATGGGAGAGCTTTTAAAGGATTTAAAAAACTTTACAGAAGGGCAATTTGAATGGCTCTTTAGTCAAAACATAGAGCTTCATAAATCTTCCGATTGGGAATTTAGTGAAAACATTTTAATCCCCAATCACCAGGCAATTTCTTCTAAGAAAAACGCATTAGAGTGGATCTCTTTAAATATTTCTAAAGAAGCTTTTGAGATCAATTGTCAAATTGAAACTACGATTAAAATTGAAAATGAGGGAGCTGGCATTGGTCTTTTGATCAACTCCTCTAGCGCGTCCAATCGACATCATATTATGGATGGCTATCATTTATGGTTGAGTGCAAAAGCAGATCAAACCTCTCTTCTCTTTAGAAATAACGTCAAAGTGTTGCTCCTTCCCCATTTAACTTTAAAGCCTGGGTCCACTTATCGCCTGCGCTTAGAAAAAAGGGGGCATTTAGTCCAATTTTATCTCGATGATGTCAAGCAGTTTTCATACCTTTCTTATTTGCCACTGATGCATACACATGTCGGTGTGATCTACAAAGACTCTCATTTTGAAATTGAACCTCTAAAAATTTCAATCGCAAGCCCATCATTAATCATTAGCTGCCTTGAAGTTCCCGATGCCTTTTTAGCTCAGAAAAATTACATCAAAGCACTCAACGAGTACAGACGTGTTGGGAAAGCTTTTCCAGGAAGACACGAGAGTAGAGAAGCCCTCTTTAGAGCAGGTTTGTGTCTTATGGGACAAGCAACTATTGCTAAAGAAAAAGAATTCAAAAATAAATTCTTAAATTTAGCTTTAGATGAATTTGAAAATTTACGCCACACACCAGGTGCTCCTTTAGAATATCTGGGTAAAGCTTTAGTTTATCAAGAATATCAAGATATTGAAGAAGAGTTAAAATGTTTAGAGCTTTCACTTCGTCGCTATTCTAAACACCCTTTATTGTATCTGATCTACGACCATATTATTTACAGACTTTATCAATGCTCTCATTATAATCGGATCAATACCTATAAATTTATCTTTTTAGCACTTCGCTATAACGCTTACGCTTACTATCAGCAGATGATTGATCCTTTAATACTCAATTTGACAGACAAACAGTCGACTCTCTTTTTCTTAGAGAAAGAGGCCTCTGGAGATCTTCAAAAGCGATATTTAGAACTCGTTATCGACTTGGGCTTTCTACTGCAGAAAAACTATGTTTTTGATGAACTTGCAGAGCAAGAACATTTCCCCTCTTATTTAAAACGTAATATCGCCATCTGTTCTTGGATTTTAAAAGAGCAAAAAAGTTTTGAAAGCCACGTTTTGTCATTAGATTTACATGAACAAAAATTGATCAACAAGCTCGTTGAGCCGATTAGTGAAAAGAGTTTTAATTTCATTACCGAAGAAAGTGATCTACCGTCATTTCAAGAGCATCTTTTTTATTTGCTAACAGAAAAATCGGTTAGAAATGGGCAACATGAACTCTTGTTTGAGATTTATCAAAAGCTCAAAGAGGAGCAACACCCTTTTTCTTATAAAAAGCATTTTTGTTATTATTACGTTTTAATTTTGCTTCTGACCAAGCATTTTGAAAAAGCTAAACTCTATTTAGAAAAGAAAAGCGATTTACTCGATCAAATGCCTCATCGCACTTTATTTCTCAAAGGGTGTCTACTCTACGGGATGGGCAAACAAAAAGAGTCTCTTGAACTTTTCTCTAAAGAGCTAGTTGTTTCTGCTCCTGATGTCGATCGATTAGCTCCCCTTTTTCTATCTAATCAACTCGATCAGAAAAAATGGCTCAAAGAATCCTTTGCTTTTGAAAGAGCTTCTTTAGATAAGCAACTTTTCTACTACTATCAAATTGGTGGGAATCATGAAGAAGCTAGAAAATATCTTAAAAAATGGAAGATGAGTATTGGATTATAGATTCGCTCCAATACGATTACCATTTAACAACTCAAAGTCCTACATCACAGCTAAAAAACCAACAACCCTCGAAAACTAAGATTAAAAAAATATTTCTACTTCATAATCTGTTTATAAAGAAGATATTAGAATTTCATTATGCCCGAAATCCGTAAATACTGATTTCGAGCATAATCAATTGACTTAATCAATATGCTCATTTATCATAAGTTATATGAAACCGTTTGTTGGAAGAAATAATGAGCTACGAAGATTAGAAGACCTGTCAAAATCAGGACGGGCTTGCCTTGTAGTCATTAAAGGGCGCAGGCGTATAGGGAAAAGCCGTCTTGCTGAAGAATTTGGGAAAAATAAAGTTTTCTTACCTTTCAGCGGATTGGCTCCAGTTAAAGGGGTTACTGCACAAGATCAGCGCGATGCTTTTGCTCATGAACTGGCAAATTTATTTCACATCTCCCCTTTTACATTTACCGATTGGAGTGACGCTTTTACCCACTTAACAAGATATCTCTCAACAAAACCAACCGTTATTCTCTTTGATGAGATTTCATGGATGGGCTCAAAAGACCCCACATTTACCTCTAAATTGAAAGTATGGTGGGATCTTGTCTTACAAAACCATCCCTCAATCACTCTTATTTTATGTGGCTCTATTTCAACCTGGATTGATAAAAATATCATCAATAGCACGGCTTTTTTTGGCAGAGTCTCTCTCTATCTGGAACTAACTGAACTATCTATCCCTCAATGCAGAGAATTACTGAAATTGCAAGGTTTTAAAGGATCAGATCTCGATTTTTTTAAAATTTTGAGTGTCACTGGTGGCATACCTTGGTATTTAGAACAGATTCAAAGTCATCAAAGTGCTGATGAAAACATTAAGCGCCTTTGTTTTGAAAAAAATGGTCTTTTGATTCATGAGTTTGACCGGATTTTTAATGATCTTTTCAGCTCCAGAGGTGAGATCTATAAAAAAATCATCACTTTATTAAGCCAAGGGATGAAAGATCGGATTACTCTGCAAAAGGCAATGTCATATCCCGCAAGCGGCACGTTGAGCAATCATCTTAAAGCTCTTGAAATTTGCGGATTTATTAGCAAACATCCCGACTGGTCTTTAAAAACAGGTAAGATTGGAAGACAGATTTTGTATCGACTTTCCGATAACTATCTTCGTTTCTACATTCATTACATTGAACCCAATCTTACAAAAATTGAGCAGGGTTCGTTTTTAGAAGTCCCCCTTTCTAGTTTACCCGGTTGGGAACCTATGGTTGGTTTTCAACTTGAAAACCTTTTGCTGAAAAATAGACCCCTCCTTTACAAAATCATAGGGATCCATTCCCAAGATGTCGTCATTGATAACCCATATATTCAAAGAGCGGTAGACCGCAAAAAAGGATGCCAAATTGATTATTTGATTCAAATGCATTCAAATACTCTTTTTGTCTGTGAAGTCAAAATGCGTAGGCGAGAATTAGGACTTGAAGTTGTTGACGAAATGAAAACCAAGATAGCCTCTCTTACTATACCAAAAGGTTTTGGAGTTTCCCCTATTCTATTTCATTTGGGACCAGTCTCTGATGCTCTACTAAGCAGCCGCTATTTTTACCGTATCATTGACATCGCTGATTTGTAAAAGAAACAAATTAGATTTAAACCAAGGATTGACGATGAACCCTTTTTCAAAAAACGAACTCCCCACTATTCTGCATACCAAAGTATTATCTGAACATTGCAGGCGCCAAATACAAGAAGATGAGCTTTTACTTCCCTCTAACGAGAAATATCTCTATACCTCTTTTACCTCTCACCCACAGGCTGTCATGGTTATTGCTGAAACGATAGATAAAAAATGGGTGATTAATTTTGAATACCGCTGCCCGACAAGACAAGTTCTTTTGAGTTTACCAGGAGGATGCGTTGATCCTGGTGAAGAGCCCTTAATTGCAGCAAAACGAGAGCTTCTAGAAGAGACTGGCTATAGCGCCTCAGTTTGGGTAGCTTTAGGTTCAGCTTATCCTTTTCCAGGCCAGCACAACCAACAAACTTTTTATTTTTATGCTACAAACGCTAAGAAAAGTGCCGAGCCCAAACGAGAGCTTTGTGAAATTATTCAAACGACTGAATTAGATTTAAGTCAGATCCATGAGCATATTTCAAAAGGACAACCGTTAGATGGACATGTCCCTGTTGCCCTTTATTTGAAGGGACTCAAAAACTTATCTTAGATAAGTTGAATCTGCTCTCATCGATAGATCTGCCATATGCTCAACATCTTTGGATAAGTCACTATAAGTGTCTTGAAAAAGACGTCTAGTATCACTTCTTGTGCCGATTCCGCCTTGTGGCATGATAGTTGGAACCATAGCTGAATTTTCAATCCATGACACTTTATCTACTCCCTCTTGCAAAGCAAGAGTAGACCACGGCCAAAGGGCTGCTTCTATCTTTTGGTTGGTAAACATTCTTCTTCTAAATCCTTAGCTTTGGCTTCTATTTTAGATTCAATTCCACTTCTAATTTGCACAGTGGCATTTGCTTTTAAAGTTGAGCGATAGATCACTTCATCAGCTCTATTGACAATCACCTCATTAAACGGTTTATGATTACCCACCTCTTTATGGAATTCAATTTTTCCTGAAGAGTCTAAAATCAAGCTCACAGGATTTGCCGCTTTATCATCGACGTTGACAGTTCCTTGGAAGATGATGCTAGCATTCTCATCAGCAGTCAAGTTACAAGTGTTAGTGAAGACCACATCTCCTGCAAAGACCACATTACCCCCTTTAGCATTGACGTTGCAATCCACTTCAATTTTAGAAGCTGTTGCTTGCAATGATTCAAGGGCCTTTTTAGAACCGACATTTTTCTCAAAACAAATTTTTGCTTGCCCGGCGTTGGCGCGCAGTTGTTTCCCACCATCGACAAAACCCATAAAGTAGATGTCTTTACCAACAGAGTCTTCTGCCATTGTTCTAATGGTTGTATTACCTAAAATATTGACATTGCCAATATCAATTGTTTTGTCGATAGTCTGGATAGTTCCTCGCACCTCTAATAGTGAAGCGCTGGTATCCACAGGTCCATGGAAAGTTAAAACAGCTCCATCGTGAGCACCAAAACAAATTCCATTACCATTCTTTAAGATCACATTACCCTCTAAAATTCCGCCACCTAACCATTGGATCTTATTATTTGTTCCACTAGTTGTGACATTGATCGCTTCAATTAATCCATTGATCACAATGTTTGAAGCAAATAAAACATGATTGGCATTAGTTATAAAGTCAACGACGCTTATTGGGTGATAAAACTCTAAAGACTGTTTAGTCGAGATATTTAAGTTATTACAACAGACCTTACTGCCAAAAGAAATCTTTCCATCTTGAGTATCAATACTAAGATTAGCCTGATCATGAAGCTGCTCAACAACACCAACTATATTGAAGTCACCGTTATTGGTTTTAAATTCAGTACTTCCTTTAAGTGAAAGCTCTGCTAAAGTGACC
>CAZJSX010000079.1:0-7564 GCA_964548845.1 uncultured bacterium
TGACACTTCTTGACGATAGTCTCTTGTAGCGTTTTCATCAAATTGGATATTTACAGAATATCCACCAGTAAAATCCATGCCGATGATGGACGATCTTTGATGAAACATCAGTGTTCCACCAATTAAGATAACCGCCATACAAAGAGCAGAGATCCATTTGGCATGTTTTAAAAAATCAAGGTTTTGAAATTTAAACCAATTGGCCATCGTGAGCGATTTATCTTTAGCTCCATCCACCCATTTATAGAAAAAGGTTCTAGTCATAAATAGAGCTGTAAACATCGATGAAGCGATACCGATCGTTAAAGTAATCGCCAACCCTTTAATTGGGCCAGAGTCAAAACTCAAAAGAATTAATGCTGCAATAATGGTTGTGATGTTCGAGTCAAAAATGGCATTAAATGCTTTTTGATATCCCATCATAATTGCAGTTGCCAGTTTCTTGGTGTGTTTGAGCTCTTCGCGAATACGCTCAAAAACTAAGACGTTGGCATCAACTGCCATACCGACAGTCAATACGATACCAGCAATACCTGACAAAGTTAAAGTCGCTTGCAAGTTTTGCAATATTCCCCACATGATCAAAAGATTGCAAATGACAGCCAGTGAGGCAATCACACCTGCAAATCTGTAATAACCAACCATCACTCCAACAACTAATAAAAGAGAGACAATAGTGGCTACAATTCCTTGCGTGCGCTCTTTTTGTCCTAGATCAGCACTCACATTTTCTTCTGAAAGAATTTGTGGTGTAAAGGATAAAGAGCCTGCCTTTAAGTCAGCAGCAAGTTTATGAACTTCATGTTGAGTAAACCCACCAGTAACTTGGATATGATCTTTAAGTGGCTGATTAAGCTGTGGATCATTGATGATTAGGCCATTTAAAATAATAGCCATTCTCCAACCACGAGATGGAGTGTATTTTTCATTGGCAGTTCCAACAACGCGATCTTTAGCAAATTGTGAAGACCAATTAAAAATAGTGGTTCTTGGGCTTTGTTTTTCTGATGATTTAGCAGCTGATTTGATATCAAAAGTTAAAACGTTACCTTGAGTGGCATCGTAGCTCGCTTTGATATTTTCAAGATCAGAACCTTCTAGTGCAAAGTTCGCAAACACCATAGTTAAAGGGTGTGTTTGTCCATGCCACTCTGTATAGTCCGTGCCGCGGTAGATCGCAACTTTAGAAAAAGCTTGATCGACTTGGGGCTGACTTTCAAAGTTTTGAGGAGGAGCAAGCTTAAGACCATGATTTAACAACTCTTTAGCATATTCAGTGCGCGGAGTGAGGTTAGATCCATCCAAAGATCCTCCTAAATGTCTCCAAGCAATTTCATTAATACTTTGGGCATCTTTGCGATTAGTAATGACTGCTTCATTCCATACATCTTGCAAAAACTTTTGTGTTTGCATGTAGTAAGGTGAATTTTTAGAGGCAAATTTTTCGTTAACAACGTGGAAAGACATCGTTGAGCCTTTAATGAGCTCTGAGGCAGACAACCCTTTAGAAGAGGGGAAGTCTAAGGCGATATGTGTCCCTTCAACTCTAATGTCTACTTCTGAAAGACCCATTTTATTGACTCTTTGCGTCAACTCGTTGACCCCTTCCATCAAATCGACTTTATCAGTGATTGGACGGTTGTTATGATCTCTTAGTTCAATCAAAATAGATTTACCGCCAGAAAGATCAAGTCCCCATTTTATAATTTTGCGGCTATCACCTCTAAAATACTCTTTAAAGCTCAGCTTTAAATTGTCTAAATAAATATTGTGAGTTGGTGCGGGGATAAAAAAGCGACTTTGGGTGTCGACTAAATCCACTTGAGCTGCTTGATAGTCTTCTTTCCATCTCAAAAGCTCTTCGTGCATTTGTCCTTCGATTTTATTTGAAGTTAAAATGCGTTGCTCAACATCGGTAAATTCTAAAGCAGCAAATCGTTTATTGCCATATACGACAAAATTTTCACGCGTTGCAGCTATAAAATCTTGGTAATAGTTGGTATTTTCAAAGATAATATCTTGTTGAAACGATTTAGGATATTGTGGTCCTGAGGCAATAAAGTTAACCGTATATCCTTGCTGACGGAAAATGTTTTGTAGAGCAAGGAAATCTTCTTTAAAACGCTCTGCTTGCTCTAGGTTTGCATATTGCTGATATTTTTGTAGGATTGGCTGAAGTCCTTTTGCAACAATATAGATACTGTTATTGCGAAATCCTTTAAGGGCCTCTGCACTGTCGATAACCGGAGCGTATAAGAGTAATCCAAATTTTTTTTCTGCAGGGGAGAGCTTTTGATAAGTTTCATAGTCCCAAATAGGAAAGCTGTTGTTCTCAAATTCTGGAGACTGTGGATTCCATCTGTTTTGAAGGTTTGCTTTTAGTGTCTCTACTTCTTGTTTTGCTAAATAACCCAAATCCATTACGAGTAGACTTTGGCTGTTAGTCAATTGGTTTAATGCAATCGAAAATCCAAAACTTGTTGGGATAATAGCTTCATTAGTATCTTGTGAAATTTTCGCAATTTCATTAATCAAAAGCTGCTCGAGCTTTTCTTTTTTGAAAAGCACATCTAAATCTTGGGCTGGGCTTGATCTTATTTTTTCAACATCTGGATGTAAAATAATAGAAAAAGTATCTGTTGCCCAATCAATCGTTAACTTGTCGATAAAGGGGTTTTTGTCTCCCAAAGTTAATGAGCTGATTTGATCTTGTACTGAAAGCTCTTTCATATCCTTAGCTGCTAATGCAACCTCACCAGAGTCAATCAAGCTTTGGTGTTGCTTCACAATATGAATAGCCCCAGAGACAAGCTCTTTTTTATTTTTTAAGTTCTCAAGGATCTCTTGATCTTTAGCATCTGTAATTTCTTGGCTGATTCTTTTGTTAAGTTTTTCAAAATGATCTACGAGCACTGCAGATGCATGTAAGTTATGAGGATTGATTTGAGAAAAACTTTTGTAGTAACGGCTAGCAATAGGTGAGTTTTTAAAGTTTTTTTCAAAGTTGACAATTGAACTTGCAAAATCTACAAGTTCCTGATCTAAAGCGGGGCTTGTTTGAACCTCATTTAAAGATTGAATAAGCTGAGCATTTAAAGTATTTCCACCTAAGCTTAAGGCAATTTGATTAAATCTACTCAAGACTAAATCTTTGTAAGCTTCAGAGATAGTTCCATCTACATTTTTTGGAACAAAGTGCATCAGCTCTTTGACAGATTGAGAATTAAGGGCAACGTTAATTTTGCGCTCAACGATTGCGACATTGGGATCTTGATCTAGTGACCCGGCAAGAGCCAACTGTGCTGGAACAAACGAGATTAAAGCTCCTGCTCTTGGAAGATAAGCTTTAAATCTTTTAGCTTGATCTGGATTTGCAAAAGTAACTTCTACAAGCTGAGGATTTTGTTTTGAACTTTGGATGCTTTTTGGATTCAAACCTAAGTTTTTAGAAAAGGACTCGATCCACTCGATAGCTTCAACTTCTAGATTGTTGACGCGATCCATCGTCTCAAGTGCAATTTGCTCTGCTCTTTTTTGATCGATAGGTTGGTTTAGAGGTTTAGAGTAATAGATAACCGTTGGCAAGATATTGTACAACGTGAGTAACATTACCAAAGCGATCAAATAAACATGCCATTTTTTAAATTTGTTCATAAACGTTTAAATCCTCGAAATACTTTTAATAAAGGTTGCGATCTTAACACTCGCAATTCATTTTTGCAAGAAAGACTAAGGTGGAACAAAACATCTCTTTTTTTACAAATCTTTAGTTGTTGATGCTTTGATAAATTCAAAAATTTTTTAATAATTGAATTTAAAGTTTTTTTATGATTAGATAGACCCCTTCTAAAATTTTTTTGAGGTACAAAATGACCAGTCCAGCAGGATCCGCAAGTTCTTCTAACGTTAACAGTCCTGATACCCGAACAACTGTATTGAGTGGAGGAGATGGCGCTCGTCGTTCTACCAGGGTCGTACTTCAAAGAAGGGATACAGCGACATCCCCAATGACTCCAGCAGCATCGGGAGCAAGAGGCCGACTTAGATTTGATGATCCTTCAGCAGAAGCGGCTTCAGCAAGTCCCGCAGTAGGCGAACGAACTGTACATGAGTTGACTACTCCACGTGATACTAGCACTCCGAATGCAAATGGACCCAGAACGGTAACTGGTGGCACCCGTCTTGCACGCTCTAGTTCTATGTTTGATTTCTCACGAGGTTCTCCCTTAAGAACAGTAGCAACTGCAGTAGGAACACTAGGTGTTGGTTATTTGGCAAGTAGCTTTTTACCTCCTGAGGTTTCTCGGTTTGTGACAGGCCTTGCTAGATCTGCATTTTACACCCAGACAACACCACGCACACCAGCAGAGCTTTTACGAGGTGGAAGTCAACTCAATTTAACAAACGTTACAGTAGCGGGTCTGCTCGGAATTACCGCTTTAGCTAGTACGAGTCCTGTTGTTAGAAGTACAGCTGCAAGTGCAAGTAGTGCAGCTGTGACGTTCCTTACTCCAAGTAGAAAAAGAAAAGAGAGCGCCGGAGAAGGTGGAGCTCCTACTGCTACAGTGAGTAGTCATGTCGATAAAAGTGGGAAATCAAATGCTAGGCCAGATGATAGTGGTTTAAATGAAGATAGTGATGGTAGTTATACCGAAGGTAGTGGGCAAAGAAATACCTCAAAAAGACCAAAAGCCGCCAATAGTTCAGCAGCAAGCGCTTCTGAAGGTGCTGGTGCGGCTGATGGAACATCTGCAGAAGAATTATTGAGAGCAAAACACGAGCGTTTATTAAAGCAGGGAAAAGACTTAACAGCAAAGCTAAAAGCTGCGCGCGATACTTCCACACCAGCTACAAGTGCTAGAACAACCAGAGCTTCAAGTTCTGTTTCTGATAGTGTTCGAATTAATGGGAAAGGGAAAGCGGCTGTGCATGACACCGATGATGATTCAGATGCTGAGGTTAGTCAGATGGTTAGTTTTGTTCATATGAACGCGCAAGAAAAAAAGGAAGCGCTTAAATCATTAGAAATCCAATTTACAAGAACAGGTAATGCTCTTGCTTTACGAGTTGCGCATGGCAAAAAAACAACTCAATTACAATCGCCTGCAAGAGTAATGCAAGATCAATCTGAAAGCTTTCAAGATTTGGTTGCGATGAGGAACTATGAAAACGCTTATAGATTTATAGAACGCAATCTCCCATCTGGTGTGAGCAGATGTCCATGGGGTCGCCAATTGACTGACTTTGATGCAAACCCACCTAATCCTCAAAGAGGGTCAGAAAGCAAAAAAACAAGTGGTGATGATATAGAATCATATGTCGTTCCTTTTAGAAGCGCTGCTCAAGCTTTGAAGAACATGTTAGAAGCGGAGGCGTCAGAAGAAGCCTCTTCTAAGTCAGCTTCGGCAAAAGGAAAAGGTAAAAAGTAGTATCTACTGTTTAAAAACGATTTCACCTGGCAAATCCAAATTTTGATTTGCCAGGCTAATTTGGTCATTTGCTGGGTCGTTGTAAATATAAGTTTCTTTTATTTTAATGAGATTATCATCTATAATCCGTTCTTTATTAACCCTAATTTGAAGGTTGGTTGTGGAGAAAAAGAGAATCGCTCGTATTATCGGAATGGGATCCTACCTACCTAAAAAAGTTTTGACAAACAAAGAATTAGAGTCGATGGTCGAGACTTCTGATGAGTGGATTGTCACTAGAACGGGGATCAAAGAGCGAAGAGTTGCTGAAGACAATGAATACACCTCTACTATGGGCATTCAAGCGGCCAAGCAGGCTATGGAAAACGCCAAAATTGACCCTAAAGATATCGATCTGATCGTTGTGGCTACTTGCACACCAGATTATCTATTTCCAAGTACAGGGGCTTTAATTCAAAGAGAAATCGGGGCAGATAATGCGGCAGCTTTTGACTTGCAAGCGGCCTGTTCTGGGTATATCTTTGCTCTTTCTATTGCCAAAAGTTATATTGAATCTGGAGCTTATAAAAATATTTTGATTGTGGCTTCTGAAAAAATTTCATCAATTGTCGACTATCAAGATCGCAATACTTGTGTACTATTTGGCGATGGAGCGGCCGCCGCTGTTATTAGCCATGAAGGCAAAGGGCTTGAAATACGCGATGTAAGTTTAGGAACAGATGGTAATCATGCTGAATTGTTAATAGTACCAGGTGGGGGAACGAGATTGCCTTGTTCACAAGCTACAGTAAATGACAAGATGCATTACTTGAAGATGGAAGGGCGAGAAGTTTTTAAACATGCCGTTCGTTTAATGGAAGTTGCAGCAAAACAATGTTTAAAAAGATTAAACCTATCAGAAAAAGAGATCTCATGGCTTGTTCCACATCAAGCTAATATCCGAATCATTAGTGCTATTGCCAAACGATTTGAGCTTTCTGATGATTGCGTTTACAAAACAGTTCATAAATATGGTAATACTTCGGCATCAGGAGTTGCTATTGCACTCGATGAACTACTCAAAGAGAAAGAAATTCAAAAAGGGGAGCACGTTTTACTTGTAGCTTTTGGAGCTGGTTTAACGTGGGGAGCCTCATTACTTACCCAAAACTAAACAAAATACTCAAAGGAAATTGGCGATGAAAAAAGCTTTTATTTTCCCAGGTCAGGGAGAGTCACACAGTATTGGAATGGGAAAAGATTTTTATGATCATTTTCCAGTTGCAAAACAAGCTTTTGAAGAAGCTTGCGATCATCTAAAGTATGATTTAACGAAGCTTATTTTTGAAGGTCCTCTAGAAAAACTCAGTGAAACCAAATACTGTCAAATTGCAATTTACGTCACTTGCATGGCAGTATTAAAAGTAATTCATGAGCAATTTCCAAATTTGAAACCTGAATTTTGTGCAGGACTTAGCTTAGGTGAATATACCGCAGCAACTGCAGCATCCATTTTAACTTATCAACAAGGAATTGCGCTGGTTCATGCCAGAGGCACGTTTATGCAAAAAGCATGTGCAGAGCATCCAAGCACCATGGCTGTTGTTTTGGGGCTTAATGAGCAAGAAATGGAAGGGGTTTTGCTATCGATGAATCGCAAAGATCTTTGGATGGCCAATTTAAATTGTCCAGGGCAAATTGTAGCATCGGGGTCACATCAAGGAATTGAAGCGCTTGCAGAGCCTGCAAAAGCAGCTGGAGCTAAAAGAGTCTTACCTTTAAATGTAGCTGGAGCTTTTCATTCTCCTTTTATGCAATCTGCTGCAGATGAGCTTTCTCATCATTTAAATCCGATGAAAATTCATGCCCCTCATTGCACGTTTATGATGAATGTCAGTGGTAAGAAAGAAGCGGATTTAGATAAAATCAAGAAAAATTTAATTTTACAAGTAACCCACCCTGTACGCTGGCAACAAAGTGTGGAATCGATGGTTCAAGAGGGAGCGGAGTATTTTATTGAAATAGGTTGTGGTAAAGTTCTCAGTGGTCTCAATAAAAGAATGGGACTTTCTGGACAAACTTGCTGCATTAATTCAATAAAAGATTTAGAATTGTTAAGCAATTTGAAAATAACAACCAGCTGCTAAACAAGGAGC
>CAZJSX010000080.1:0-7526 GCA_964548845.1 uncultured bacterium
AAGTAAAGAGCCATAAGCCAAGATCTTGATATTTTTTTTGTGGCATAACTCTGCCACCCCTTTTTCAACACGTCTGTCAAAAAGAGAAACTTGTACTTGCAATGATGCGATATCAAAACGCTCTGAAATTTCTTCTAGATACTTTTGATTGACATTGGTAAGACCTATCTGAGCAATTTTTCCTTGAGCTTGTAATTGCGAAAGAAACTCCATCGCCAATAAGTAATTTTTAACTTCCCAATTCCACCAGTGAAATTGCACTAGGTCAATGCAGTCGATTTGCAATCTCTTAAGAGAGCGATCGATGATACTCTCGACATATTGTTGATTGATTTTATCTAGACAATTGAGATCTGGAACAAATTTAGTATGAATGCGCAGTTTTTTTTCTGGAAAAACTTTTGAAGCTTTTCCTAGCAATTCTTCAACGCCAAGATAAATATCTGCGCAATCAAACGTCGTAAATCCACAATCAATTGCATCTACAATAGGTTGAATATCGCTATTTTGCTCCGAGTGATCAGCTGAGAGCTGCCAGCATCCCCGAATAATCTTTGGTATCTTGATTTCTTCTTTATTCTTCATTCAATTTTACTTTTGTAACTTGGTGGTGATGAAAAGTCTTTACTCCTATGCGAGATATTTTAAAAATACCTCCGCAATGAGGATCAGGACACGCTATTTTACAATCGGTGCTTATCCAATCATGAGGATGAGTAAATCTTTGCTTTACTGTAATGATCGGTAACAGAGCTGCTAAACAATAAATTGGAAAGCTCTGACCATCTGGAAGTGAAAAATTTTCTCCAGAGAGTAAAAAGTAGTCCCCTACTTTGTGACTACAAACCATGGGTTTAATCCCATCATTGATTACTTCAACTTTGATGTCGTAAAGTTCAAACGCATCATCTTTTTGCATAAACTGTTTCCTTTTTAAGAACAAAAATTGCTGCCACTGCAATCAACATAAAAGGGATGCAAATGGCAAAGTTTGTATGAAATAAAGCACGGCTTGCATAGCAAATCATAGGAGCTAAGGCCGCGGTAAAAGAAGCACCTAAAGAGTAGGTGGTCGATACTAAAGTATTACGAGCTGAAGCAGAAAAAAGATCTCCGAAAAATCGAGGGGTGCAAAGGCAAAAGATCATATGAAAAAGATGTAGTAAAATCTGTGCAGCCAAAATAGCGGGATAAAAAGAAAAAAGCAAAGTTAAACCTAAAATAGGTGCACTTAAAAATACCCCTATGGCACCAAATTTCATAAGCGTGCGATAAGAAAGGGCCAATTTGTCTGCAATATAGCCGATACATGGCGGCAATAGCACCCAAAGAGCAAGTAGCAGTGTATTGCCTTTAAAGATTATAGATCGAGAAATATGTAGAGTTTGGTAAATAAACTCATTGAGATAGATTAATGAGCCATAGAAAACTAACACTAACATGGAAGCCACAATTAAAGCTTTTAAGATAGCTGCCTTATCTTTGATAGATACAGTGGTAATTTCTGAGATTTTTTTTGCAGTCACGACATGATATTCTTTCATGAAAGAGCGAAACAATAAAAGAAAAAATCCAATTAATCCCCCCAATAAAAAGATCATCCGAAAATTTTCAACATACATCCCTGCAAGAAAGCTTGCAGCGATCCCCCCGATATGTGTCGATGCCACAAGGCAAGCACCAGAAAAAGTTCGATACTTTGAACCTAGCTCAAAAGCATACGTCATTGCTGTCCCATATTCTCCTCCGACCGCCATCCCTTGGGCTATGCGGCAGAGAAGAAAAAGAAGAGTAGAAATTATCCCCAGTATTTGCACCCCGGGGATAAAAGCTAATCCTAGCATTGCAGAGGACATCAAAACCATGGAACTAATCAGCGAAACTTTACGACCATAAAGATCTCCAATAAAGCCAAAACAAAATGCCCCTAAAGGTCTAAATAAAAAAGCAATGGCATAGCCAGCATAGGCGTAAAGTAACGTCAGAGCAGGGCTTGTATGGCCAACAAATTCTATAATAATAGAACTTGCAAGCAGGCTAACTAACATCATATCAAAATGCTCAAACACAACGCCTAATATGACTATGAAAAAGCTTCTTTTGGTTTGCATGGTTTTCATTCTGAAGTTCCTTGTGAACTTGAGTTTCGCTCTTCATTAAAAGTTTTCTCACAAAATCCTCTAACGTCAGCAGATTTTTTCATCCAAATTTTAGCTCTGGCATCAACAGCTTGTGCATAATTGGCATCTAACTCTTTTGATCCTTGTAGATAATCTTGAACCAACTGCTCAGCTATAACTGTATCAACAGCCAGCGCTAGAGATCCACCTGCTCCAGCAAGAGGAGAACTTACAACTAAAGTGTCACCACAGCCAAAAGGATCCTCTGATGATCGAGATAACACACGATTTACAACATGAACCGGATTCTTACAAGTTGTTAGCAAATCTAAAGTCGCATCTTCAACTGGAAAGACGCTCTGAGTAAACACCCGCTCTGCTGTTTTCAATATTCGATCTCGTATTTCACCTTCACTCATGACCTCTTTTGAAGTCACAGCAATATTAACAACACCACTTTTAGGATTGAAGATGAGATTTGCAATCTGCAAATCATTTTCAGAAGCATCGATTACAGAGATGACAAATGCCTTTTTACCAGAATAGCTTGTATTTCCAAAAATCCAGTCTTCACCATTGCAGGGGTGTTCTACAACTTTTTGTTTTGATCCTAAGGCTTTAGAGTGCGCTCCTTCTGCTATAAAAAATAAATCTGGTCTAAGAGTTTGGTCATTATAAACTAAATCCGTTGTAAGCCGAACTTCAAACACTCTCTCTTCTTTATCATAAGAGAATGTATCAACCATTGTGCCCTCTAAGATATTCACACCAACCTCTGAAGCTTTTTTCGCAAGAAACGTTTGCACATCTTTAATTGACGCACTGTAAATGCCATCATGTTTACACATTTGTGTATAGTTTTTGGCAGTAAATCGAATAAAATCATCTGACTTTAAATTGCTGACATCAGAAACACCTAAAGATCGAGCACCACCCCCTTTTTCAAAGAGTAGATAGTTGTGTGTAGTAATTCTTGCAGCCACAGTGCTTTCAAACTCCTCTAACAACCCATATTTTTTTAAAAAGAGTTGAATGCTTCCATCATAATTAATGACATTATCTCGAGTGTGAGGACCGCGTCGATTTTCAACAACAAGTGTATTAAAGCCGCTCGTGCGCAAGACAATTGAAACAGCCAATCCCGCAATACCTGCGCCACTAACTAGAGCAAGGGGTTTGCGTGCTCTAAAGCTCAAGCCATCGCTAATAGATTTTCTGGTAAGGTAGTCATCAACAGCACTACACAAGTTTGTTGCGCAATCGCGACTAACTGTATTGAACGATTCACTATTAATTGAATCTCTCAATCGCCTGCTTGATTCAAAAGTCGTTTCATCAAATTTTCCATTTGTCAAAGCACTAGCTACTGACAAACAATCTCTGGTCACTATAGACATAATAATTCTCTTAAGTTCTTAATTTTTGATTTATTTCGTTGCAAAACTAACGTTTTGCACCAACGCCTCATCATCTTTTATTCAAAAGATGCTGCGGCAAGTTAAAAAAATGTGTAGTAAAAATTAGGCTTAAAGACGCCACGAACAAAGAGAGAGAGAAAATACTAAAGATAGATTAAGGTGATTGTAAACCACTGACAGATTCAATCTGGTCAAATCAACTGGATTAGATGACATTTTTTTACCCTTTATCTTTTATATGGTTTTCTAAAAACTTCAAAAGATCATGACTTATGACCTTTAAAGCATTAGACCCACGTGTAATTTGAGAAATACTGACTTTCATTTTTTCTGATATTTCTCGTTGTGATAATTTTTGATCCATAAGAGCTTTGATGATCTGCATACGAGAAGATAAGTGTTCTTTCTCCTCTAATGTTAAAAATAAGTTGAAAAGCTCATCTAAGCGAGAGGCTTGCTTTGCCTCTAAACAGAGCTCTAACAACATTCTCCAACCATCTTCATCTTGCATCTATGGAATTATCTCTTATTTATCTATATGTAATGGTATACCATTACATCACTTTAAATCAACACTTTTTTAAGATACTGACATTAAGCAATATATAAATATTCCACTTTCCCATCTGAGTCTTTGACTCCACTCCCGAGCCTATATATAGAGTCTTTTCTATAGGTATTTGGGCTGAATTTAAGGATGCTCTTGAATAATTCTCAGCTGCCCTATTTTCATTCGCCCTAGAAAATAAGCTTATGGTATACTTTCTTTTATACTGCCTTAAATCAATCTCAACAATTTGATATCGATGATTTCAACTTGTTTTTAAATAAAAATATAAGTCACCATTATTAACTAAGAACTATAATTACATCCTCAAGGAACTAATGTCTTTTAACAATCTCGGCCTTCAACAAGAAATTCTTCAAGCCCTTACAGAAAAAGGCTACACAGAAGCAACCCCCATTCAAACTCAAGCCATTCCTCTAATTATTGCTCGGCATGATATTTTAGCTAGTGCACAAACAGGAACAGGAAAGACAGCTGGTTTTACACTACCTCTTTTACAAGTGTTGATGAATACTAAAAAAAATGAACCGAAACGGGCCGTTCGCGCCCTTATCCTCACTCCAACGCGCGAGCTTGCCTCTCAAGTTGGTGAAAACGTTAAAGCGTACGGAAAGTACCTTCCTTTTAAAGCACAGGTTATTTTTGGTGGCGTCAATATAAACACGCAGATCAACAATTTGCAGAGAGGAGCCGATATTCTCATTGCCACACCAGGAAGGCTTTTGGACCTCATATCACAAAATGTCATCAACTTATCTCAAGTCGAAATTTTAGTTCTCGACGAAGCTGATAGAATGCTCGATATGGGCTTCATTCATGACATTAAGAAAATTCTTAAACTTGTGCCTGCACAAAGACAAAATTTACTTTTTTCAGCTACCTTCTCTGAAGAAATCAAGCAGCTCGCTAATGGTATCTTAAAAAATCCTCAAACCATTGAAGTGTCAAAACAAAATACCCCTACAGAGCTTGTAACTCATATTATTTACCCTGTGGACAACAAACGTAAAACTGAACTCCTCTCCTTTTTAATCACTAAAAATAAGTGGGAACAGGTTTTAGTTTTCACACGCACTAAACATGGCGCCAATAGGCTCGCTAAGCACCTGACTCAAGATGGGATTACCGCAGAAGCCATCCACGGCAACAAAAGCCAATCTGCCAGAACTAAAGCGCTTGCCGATTTTAAATCAGCCAGAATTAAAGTACTGGTTGCAACCGATATTGCTGCACGCGGCATCGATATTGATCAACTGCCCCATGTTGTGAATTTTGAACTTCCAAACGTTCCAGAAGATTATGTTCACCGAATTGGCCGTACCGGTCGCTGTGGAAACGAAGGCTGGGCATGCTCTCTTGTCTGCATCGATGAACTTCAACTTTTGGCTAACATTGAAAGGCTCCTTAAGCGCAAGATTGAGAAAAAATTTGAACCTGGTTTTGAAGTTGACCCAAGCATTGCTGCTGAACCGATTCCAAACGGAAGAAACTCTCGCCCTGGGCAACATAGACAAAGTCACAAGCCGCAAAATAATTCCTCTTATCATAGACAAAACACCACTTACGCCAAGGCACCAAAAAAACCGATGCACGGCCGCAACCCCAAATCTAAGTAACTTTTTCTAAAAATAGTCCTTAGAGTTTTTGCATTGAGAGATTATCATAAAAGAATTCCACATCCTCTAGATGTTGCTGCTGACCCGTTTGCCTTAAATCAAGGCTATCTTTTATTTAGTTTATTTCAAAGTAACAACTAAAATTAGGATAAACATTTAAAAAGCGATGCTAAGAGAAAGAAATCCCCCTTGGAGATAAAGATTGTCGTTGCTGTTTGAAAGATGAAAAGCATTTTGATTCAGCTTATTTTGATCAAAAAATACGCGCCATTTCCACCCTATTTGCATAGAAAAAAGAATCGCTTTATAAAGCAGCTCTTTTTGCCATGCCAAATAAGCTTTTGCATCGAGGCCAAAACGCCAGCGAGTCATAACTCTAGTCTGGTAAAACTGAGTTAAACCAAGATAACTCTCTTCTTGTTTAATATAGAATCTTCCTAAAAGCTCATAGGCGGCAATTTCTCCAGAAAGGCTAAATCCTGCAGGAAGAAAAACATTGGGAATAAGAGCCACTCTTGGTCCTACTCCAAAAAAGTTATTTTTCATTTTAAGGGCATCGGTCCCCTGGCTAAAAATTCCCCCACCATAATAGGTTTTTACTTTTTGATATAAAAAAGCAAGTCGAAGACCTATCTGTGTTTTAAGAAGGAAAAAACGACTCGGATGCCATGGAAATATAGTTCCGATATCACCAAGCTGAGTATTTAACCACCAATTGAAGTTAGCGCTTGTGACATAGCTAGAGACGCTCAATGCCGGATTCATAGACAAAACAGGAAAAAAACCTGTCACCCCATTAGTCGATTTGCTGCCGCTTGCTCTATTTTGCACATAACTCCAAGAAGCAAAGTAGAGTTGTTTTTTGGGTTGATATCCCAAATCAATTTGCATGCCGATTGCCCATTTAAACTGAGGCGAAATCAACGAGGTATTTGTAAAATTCAAATGAGATATATCTTGAGGTTGATTGGCAAAAGAAAGATTGTTCTCTTTAGCTTGCATACAAACAACTCCTTCAGAAACCCAAAAGTGAGGAATAGCTGGGAAGATCTCTTTTTTTGTTGGAGGCTTTGGCGCATCTTCTGCCCATATCAAACTGGTGGCGCACATAAATGTAAGGATAATTCTAATTAACATAAGGTTTCCTTTTTTGATGTGTGCTAAAAGTTAAATGTCAAAAATTCAAAATAACTTGAAGATTTACTATTTAAAAGCTTGTCACAACCACACATCAAAAACAACGTCTATTTTCTCTTCAAACTGCAGTGACTTGCAATCGAGCATTAGCGCAAACCTATTTATTGGATGTCGCTTGTTAATTTGGTAGCAAATAGAAAAGCAATCTAACAAAGCATCTCATAGTCGACATGTTGAAAATAGTGATGAGGATCCATACTACTTTTCTCAAGTCCATACTCTTTTTGAATCAAGCCATCTTTTAAAATCCACAACCGATTCCCTAGATGTTTTGCAACCATCGGGTCATGAGTAATCAAAAGAGTGGGGATCCCCTGCTCTTTAGCATAATCTTTTGCAAACATCAGTAACTGGGTAGCTGAACTGGGATCTAGTGCAGCAGTAGGCTCATCTAAAAGCAATATTTTTGGAGGATTTAATATCGACATAATAAATGAAATAATTTGCCTTTGCCCTCCAGATAATGATCCCATTGGGACATCCAAAAGATTTTCTAGATTCAAGTTTAATGGCTTTAAAAAGTCATAAGCTATTTTTTCAGGGAATGACCCTATGCCTAATCTAAGACCTGCTTGACGCTGCTTTAACGTGACTAAAGATAAATTTT
>CAZJSX010000081.1:0-7523 GCA_964548845.1 uncultured bacterium
CAATCAATCCAGTGATAGTAGCTTTGGTCAGACCATTTCAGGATCCGGTGGAACCATAACTAAACAAGGAGCGGGTAATCTGACTCTTGGTGGAAATAATACATACACAGGGACAACTACAGTATCTGCTGGGACACTCACATTAACGGGAAGTACATCAGGACTTGGCGGAGCCATGGCAAATACCGCAGCAGTTGTTTTCAATCAATCCAGTGATAGTAGCTTTGGTCAGACCATTTCAGGATCCGGTGGAACCTTAACTAAACAAGGAGCGGGGAATCTGACTCTTGGTGGAAGTAATACTTATAGTGGAACAACTACAGTATCTGCCGGGACACTCACATTAACGGGAAGTACATCTGGTCTTGGCGGAGCCATGGCAAATACGGCGGCGGTTGTTTTCAATCAATCCAGCGATAGTAGTTTTGGTCAGACCATTTCAGGATCCGGTGGAGTTGTAACTAAGCAAGGGGCAGGAAATCTGACTCTTGCTGGAGACAATACTTATAGTGGAACAACTACAGTATCTGCCGGAACTTTAACTTTTACTGGTAGCACTTCTGGTCTTGGCGGAGCCATGGCAAATACGGCAGCAGTTGTTTTCAATCAATCCAGTGATAGTAGCTTTGGTCAGACCATTTCAGGAACGGGTGGAGTTGTGACTAAACAAGGAGCTGGTAATCTCACATTAGCTGGCAATAACACTTATACTGGGTTAACAACGGTGTCGGCAGGAACACTTACATTAACAGGAAATATTAGTTTGCTCGGTGGTAATATTTTAGATAATGCAACTCTTGTCTTAAACCAATCTGTTAATCGCACATACAGTGGGACTATTTCTGGAAGCGGTGCTTTAACTAAATCTGGCAGCGGAAATTTAACGTTAGCTGGAGATAACAGTTATTCAGGAATCACAACCATATCAGCAGGGACATTAACATTGACAGGTAATGTCTCTTTATTAAGTGGCAACATGACTAATAATGGCACTGTTGTTTTCAGTTCAGCTTCAGATCGTACATTTAGTCCTAATATTTCTGGAAATGGAGCTTTAACTAAATCAGGTGCAACAATTTTAACTCTAACGGGAAGTAATTCTTATAGTGGTGGGACAACCATTTCAGCTGGAACATTAAAAGGTGATGCAGACAGTTTACAGGGAGACATTACTATAGGAGCTAACACTATAGAATTTGAACAAAATAGCTCAGGCTCTTATGTAGGCTCTTTGTCTGGAAGTGGGACTTTTAATAAGACAGGAAATGCAATGCTGACTTTAACAGGAGACTCTTCGGGTTTTTCAGGTGATACTTATATCTTAGCCGGAAGACTTGTTGTGGATAGCCCCGGAGATTTACAGGGGACAATTCATATTTCTTCAGGGGCCCGCTTGCAGGGCGATAACGGATTTGTAGGTACTGTAATCAATAATGGAACATTGGGACCTGGAGATTCTAGTTTGTTGTCGGATTCTTTTTTAAGTTCAGAAAATGGTATTGGAACAATCAATATTACAGGAGATTATACGCAAGGAGCGACAGCTTTTTTAGAAGTTGAAATTGATCATATGAGCAATTCAGACCTCACACTCATTAGCGGAACGGCAACTCTTGATGGTTACGTTCACGCCCTTCCTCAAGATGGGGTATATGTTGTTGGAACAGAGTTTTTATTTTTAACAGCTGACTCAGGTTATGGAAGCTCGAGGTTTATTTCAATTATTGAAGATCACCCTCAATCTTTTACTTTAAAATACAGTGGCAATAACGTTTATATTGTAGTGGCTCAAGATTTTGTAATAGCTTCTTTAGGTTCGCTACTCACTGGCAATGCTAAGCTGACCTATGATTATATTTTCAGCATGGTCAATTCACAAAACTCGACTCTACTTGCGTTGCAAAATGCTCTATTAGATATCACTTCGCTCTCTGAGCTTACAGCTGCTCTTTTACAGATCTGTCCTGCTCTTTATAGCGCACTACCGCTAGTTGCCCTGCAAAATAACACTCATATGGCAAGAGTGATGAATCAGAAGAACCGCAATTATCTATGTCAGTGTAATTGTGATGAGAAGCAGCTCTGTAATTCGAAGGCTAACTTTTGGATAGAGCCTTTAGGATTTTACTATGATCAAATAGGAGTTCAAGAGCAATTTGGTTTTCGCAATTATACTTATGGAACAGTACTTGGTGTTTTAATACCGCTGGCTCCAAACTTATATGGTGATTTGGGGATCGGGTATACTCATTCTAATTTGAATTGGAAAAATAATGATGGGAGTGCAAACGTAAACACAATTTACTTTTCTCCAACGTTAAGTTATTACTACAAAGATTTTTTTATGAGTTTGGTTCTTCAATGGGATGCCGATTTTTACAGAGTTAAACGCAATATTTCTTTTCCAGGGGTTCAAGAGCAGGCAACAGGTCAATACCAAAGTTATAATTTATTAATCGGATTTGATTTGAGTGAAAAATTCCGTGTAACTAAATTGCAAATGCCTGTTGGCGAACGGAATGCTCGTAAAAATCGTCATTTGAAATCTGAAGCTAAAAATACTTGTGCTTTTTACATCCAACCTGAATTGCAATTTTATTATATGAACTTTTATCAAGATAGCTTCCAAGAAAATGGTGCAGGGTCACTCAACTTGTCAGTGAATCGCAAACATACTGCATTTATACAACCTAATGTAGGAATAAAGCTGATTCAGGAATTTAATACGCCAAGTGCTTGCTATGCCCCTAATATTTACTTGGGTTATTTAGCCAATATTTGTTTGACTAATTCAAAATACATTTCAAGTATGCCAGAGCTAGGGCTTGAGGTTTCTAATTTTTATGTGAATGGATTTAACCGTACAACGAATCAATTGGCTTTAGGTGCTGAATTTGTTGTGAAACAGAAAGCAGGGGTTTTATTCACAGTAGGCTACAACGCTACAATGCTCAGTTATTTTTCTACACAAGCTCTTTATTTAAAATTTAGCTGGGAATTTTAGAGTGATCAAGGCAGTTTTAAGCAAATAGTCTTTAATTTCATTAAGTCTAAAGTTAGAATTTATCGAGTAGAGTTTCTCAATGAGCTTCTGCACAAACAAAAAATCTTCAATCGTATCGACAGACAAATTGATATCTGAAAAGTCATTAGTATCTAAAAAATTTTCAAGAACAAATTCTTTTGGATGATTGTAGATATAAGGAGTCACATGCTCTTTGTCATAAGCAGAGGTTGCTTTTTGATAAACTTGTTTAAGAACATTTGCTTTAAAAATTTCTAAATCCAATCCTTTGGGATAGCTGCGCTTTAAAGTATTGGAAAGATAGTCAATTTTAGGATTATTCATGAAGTGCTCAATCATTTGATCCAATAGTTGAAAATCAACTAGCGGGCAATCTGCTGTAATGCGAACATACGCATCTGCTGGGTATTGCAGGCTTGTTTGATAAAAGCGTTCTAAAACATTTTCTTCAGATCCTCGGAAAGTTGGCACATCCATATTCTTGCAAAAATGAACTATAGGATCATCATGAGCATGATGAGTTGTTGCAACGATGATTTGAAGAAGGGACTTACATTTTTTAAGCCGTGATAGTGTGTAAAAAAGCATCGGCTTATTTATCAACGGCTTTAAAACTTTCCCAGGCAATCTTGTAGAATTTAAACGGGCTTGGACAATAGCTATAAACTTCATAAAGGATATCTCATAAGCTATCCCTATTTAAGCGAAGAGCTATTTTTGAGCATACTTCTTTTTTAAGCGATCTAAATGCCCTTTGATTCTTTTTTTATACTGCGGGGCAAGGCGATCTGTGAAGACAACTCCATTTAAATGATCGTTTTCATGCATCACTTGGCGAGCGTAGTAGCCAGAGATTCTCTCTTTGAAGGTAGCTCCTGTTTCATCTTGCCATTCAACCGTAATGGCGTAAGGTCTTTGAATAGGTAAGTAAAGGCCGGGGAAAGATAAACATCCCTCATCGGCAAGTTCTGCTTCATCAGATGGCTCAGAAAGTATGGCATTGATAAAGAGTTTCGGGGGACCATAATGATCTTTGCCGTCGACAAGCTCATGGGGGCATACTGCAAAAATACGATGGGAAGATCTCACTTGTGTGGCAGCAAGGCCAATGGGGTAAGAGTTAGGGCCAAACATTTGTGGAGTGTGAAAAGCTGCTAAAAAGCTTTTAATGAAGGCTTGAGTCTCTAAGTTGAGTTCTGTGCGCGCTTCTGCTTTTTTTCTCAGCCACGGATTATCCCAATAAGCGAGCTTAAGATCCATGCGATTCCTCAATCGTCACTGCTTTTGGGAAAGATTGATGGCGGCCTAAAGCTGAAGTCCAAATCGATAGTGTAACACACAAAACTAAAAAAACTGTGGCCAAAACAGCTGTAAATTTTTTCAATACTTGAGCCGTTGATGTTCCAAATAGGGCATCGGCGTTGTCTCCACCAAAAGAAGCTCCAAGTCCCATGCTTTTGCTCTCTTGAACTAAGATAACAGCACTTAATATAAGACAAACGAGCATGAAAATGACAATAAAAGTGTAATAGATGAAAGTCATGTTTTGATATTTCCTACAATTTGTAAAAGTTGTGTAAAAGATGCAGAGTTTAAAGATGCGCCACCAACTAAAACACCATCAATGTCAGGTTGTTTGACAAAGTCAGCGATATTGTCGGCAGAAATGGATCCTCCATAGAGGATATAAATTTTTTCAGCAACCTGTGGCCCCCACTGTTGATTGATGAGCTTGCGCAACTCAAAGTGAGTTTTTTGTGCCATTTGTGCTGTAGCTGGCTTTCCGGTTCCAATGGCCCAAACAGGCTCATAGGCAATCATCATCGCTTCTAAATGGGCAGATTCTATTTCAAAAAGAGATTCAGAAAGCTGTTTGGTCAAAACTTCTAAAGTTTGATTATTGTCTCGTTCTAAGGCTGTTTCGCCAATACAAAGAATAGGTACAAGATTAGTCACTAAAGCGTGTTTGATTTTGCGGTTAATAAAATCATTGGTTTCGTTAAAATAGTGACGTCTTTCAGAGTGACCTAAAATAACAAATTCAGCACCGATGTCTCTGAGCATTTCACCTGAAATTTCTCCGGTATAAGGGCCAAAAGGATCGTCATGCATGTTTTGTGCCCCTATTGCCAATAGAGGGATTTTTTGAGCGCAGGCGGCATAGATAGCGGTATAAGGGATCGCTAGATAAGCTACTTTAAGAAGGGGTGGAAGACTTTGGATAAAAGAGAGGGTTTCACCCACTTTTTTATTCATTTTCCAGTTTCCGACAACGCGGATCTCTTTGGACATTTAAAACTCCATGAACAATTTGGGTGATCATACCTTAAGTTAGCTCCGATTTCAAGAATTTTTGTATGGAAAAATAGACCCCCTTGTTATGCTTATCCATGTACTCTGTAAAAAAAAGATATGACAATCACATCTATTGTACTTTCCGTCAGCCAGCTAACTCAAGCAATCAAACTGCAACTTGAGATGAAATTTCCATTTGTCTCTGTTGAGGGGGAAATTAGCAATTTTAAAAAACAAACTTCTGGGCATCTCTATTTTACTTTGAAAGATGCTAACGCACAAATTCAATGTGTGATGTTTCAGCTCGACTCTAGATCCTTAAAAAAACTTCCTCAGGATGGAGATAAGGTCCAAATAAAAGGGGAGCTTAGCGTTTATGCTCCACGAGGCAATTATCAAATTATTGTTCGCAATTTAGAGATGGCGGGGCTGGGGCAACTCCTTTTGGAGCTAGAAAGACGCAAAGAGAAATTTTTAAGTTTAGGTTGGTTTGAACCTGGTTTAAAGAAAAGGTTGCCAACCTTTCCCAAAACTATTGGTATTGTCACCAGCCCAACTGGGGCCGTTATTTCAGATATCTTACAAATTTTAAACCGCAGAGCTTTTGGCTATCATGTGATTTTATGCCCAGTTAAAGTGCAAGGTAATGGGGCCGCCGAAGAGATAAGTAAAGCTATTGATGAATTTAATAAATACAAACTTGCCGATGTGCTAATTGTTGGAAGAGGTGGGGGGAGTATTGAAGATCTTTGGGCGTTTAATGAAGAGTGCGTCATCTCTAGTATTCACAATAGTCATATCCCTATTATCACTGCAATTGGCCATGAAACGGATACGACATTAGCAGATTTAGTCGCTGATTTAAGAGCTCCAACGCCCTCTGCTGCTGCTGAGTTAGTCATCGCCGAAAAAGAAGGGCAGCAAAAAAATCTAAACTATTTTTCACAAAGGCTGCAGGAGTTGATTCAAAATCAAATGAAGCTGAAAAGAGAAAATTTAAAAAGGGCCATTTTACATCCTTTTATAACTTCTCCACAGAATTTGATGCGTTTTTTTGATCAAAAAATTGACGAAATGGAGCTGCTAATTGATCAGGCTTTTGCTAGAAAAATAAAGTTTATGCAACAAGGTCTTAGTCAGAAAAATTTACAAGTTCAAGCTTTAAATCCTCAACTACTGCTGCAAAAGCAAAACTTTTTTTTAAGGCAGATTCAAGAAAAAATCGATAACCAAATCCATCACGCTTTGAAAGATAAGCAGAATAGCTTTCAAAATATCATCACCCATTTAATGGCAATCGACCCTAAAAAAATTCTTGAAAAAGGGTATAGTATTCTCTTTGATGAAAAAACAAATTCGGCTATAGTCTCAGTGCAAGACATCTCTTTGAAACAAAAAATAAAATTGATATTGAGAGATGGTAGTTGTCAAACTCAAGTCGAAAGTATTGCCCCTAATTTATGAAAGATTCAGATTTAAATTTCGAACAGGCCTTTAAAAGACTAGAAGATATTCTTTCGCAGATGAATTCAAGTCAGCTCTCTTTAGACAAATCACTAGCTTATTATGAAGAAGCAGATACGTTAATTCAAAAATGCCAGCACCTTTTAAAAAGCGCTGAAAAAAAAGTAGAAATTTTAGTTAAAAATAGAAGTCAAGAGCTTGCTCTTGATAAAGAGGGAAAACCTCAAGCGCAGCCTTTTGTCCCGTCGGGTAAAGAGGCGGAGGCAACTTATTAAATCATGCTTTTGGATATTCAAAGCCCACAAGATATTCAATCTTATTCTTTTGAAAAGCTAGAGGCTTTGGCTTGTGAAATTCGAGAAAAAATTATTTCTGTCTTATCAGTCAATGGCGGTCATTTAGCTTCAAACCTGGGTATGGTTGAACTTTCAATTGCCCTTCACTATGTTTTCAATGCGCCCAAAGATAAATTTATCTTTGACGTCAGTCATCAAACTTATACTCACAAATTGCTCACTGGAAGAGTTAAAGATTTTGAAAAAATCAGGCAATATAAAGGGCTATGTGGATTCTCTCATCCAGAAGAATCTAGCTATGACCATTTTTATGCAGGTCATGCAGGAACAGCTTTATCATTGGCTCTTGGTATGGCTAAAAAACGAGATTTTTTTCAAAAGGATGAATTTATCGTTCCAATCATTGGCGATGCGACCTTAACTTGCGGAATGGTTTTAGAGGC
>CAZJSX010000082.1:0-7511 GCA_964548845.1 uncultured bacterium
ATTTCGATAAAAGCTAGATTGCTGTAAATGACTTCTAGGGAAACTGCTTGACGCATCGTCAGAATAATTTCCAAACATCTATAGCATGGGATGTCGATTTGGACATCGTTGATATGCAATTTAAAGTTAGTTGCAAACATATAAGGGTCGGCACCTTGATCTAATATCAGGCGGATCCCTTCTAAACAATCAGAAGACTTAAAGAGCTGGGCACTTAATGCAGACAAGGGGTGATTGAGCTGATATTGCGCGCATTCTTGAGGAGTATATAAAGCCACGTGTTGATCAATTAAAAATTGAGCAGCTTTAATTTGTTGGTTACATAATAAAAAATGAAGGTTTTGCTGCGGTGTGAAATTTCCTGATAACTGCTCCACAGTCAAACCATATTTATTAACAAGTTCTTTGAGCAATTCTACATAGCCATCTGTAACTTGAATGGTGCTTAAGACATCTTCTTGAGGTAGTGGAAAGAAATAGTTGCGATGAGGCTCTAAGCGAGCTCCATGTTCAACTAATAGAGTTGCAATGTCAGATGACTTGAAAATGAGGGCCAATTCTAAAAGAGAGATTTTCTGTGTATTTGAAAAGTCTTCTTGTATGACTGCATTTCCACGATGACTATAAATATAGTAAAGAGATTCAAGAAGGTGTTTCAAAGCTTCACTTGAAATGTGTTGATTATGATCAATTGACTTTCTGACTTCTTGGTAATTAAATTGAAGATCAACCATGTCATGAGCATAATCTTTTGCACAATCTTTTCCGCGAGTTTCAAAAAAAGGATTTAAAAGAGCATTCGCTTTGTTTAACGCTAACATGACAATTCTGCTTTTGAGTTTCTCATTGTCAACTTGTGAGTAGATATCAACTCGCTCTTGTATGCTAAAATCAATTGTTTGATTGGGATTTGCACCTTGGTTTAATGCTCTTTGGATCTCTTGAATATCACCTTTAAGACAGCTGCTTATTAACGTCTCATCTACGTTTTGTTTAGATAAAGTAGATGAAAGACTAGAGTGATAAGAAGGTGTAAGTGCTGTAATTGACATATATGAGTCTCCTAAAAAAGAAAAATGATATGACAAAATCTTAAATTAATGCAAATGCTTGTAGATTAAAAATAAAATTAATACGCTGTGTTATATAATTATTATTTTTTAAATTAATTATAATCAATTAACTAAAAATTATTTTAGTTGTTTTAATTACATCTAAAAATTAAAAATGTTGATTTTTAGTTTCTAACGAGTTTGTTATGTTTAAAAAAATGCTCATAGGCATTAAATCGCTACTGATTATAGCTTGTTTACAAGCTCCTGCTTTCTCTCTTCATGCGGATCAAATCATTTTAGATCAGAATCTTTCTCCAGGTGTTTCTTCAACTAACTTGATTTTTTTAGATAATCGGTTGATGGAGTTGCAAAATCAGTATAAAGATGAAAAGCACAACTCCTTCATTAAAGCTGATACGGCAGACTTTTTTGATCCGACCCATTACTATCTCAATGGCCCTTATTATTTTTCAGAGAGTTTTGGTCGCAGGTTATTAAAAGCAACCCTTCGATCTGCTGAAATTGGTTTGGTTTGGGGCCCTTTAAGCTATGCAACAACAGTTGTTCAGCACGAAATATTTGGTCATGGATATCGAATCAGAGATTTGGGTTCCAAAAAAGTGAAGCTAAATAAATACACCATTAAATTTCAGTTAACTCCACTCGGCTTGGGGCTCAAAGAGGCTTCCACTGGATATCATTACAATCCTGAAACTTATAACCATTCAGATAGCTTATTAATGGCAATTGGAGGGATGGAGGCTAATTCCATCTTGGCTCACAATGTGATCATGTCTTGGCTTAACAAAGGGCAAATAGATGGTAGGCAAGCTGTTTTGTGGAACTATGCTTACATGGATCAGTTTAACTATATTTTTAGCACAAGATGGGTTTATAACTTCGAATCTGCTATAGAATCAGGCCATGATATTTTGAACTATGTTGCCACACTCAATTATATTTATTCCCAAGAAGACTCGTTACGTGGGCAATTGAATAATCTAGAAAGTAGAGTTCTTCTCGCTGCCCTTTTCAACCCTTTTACCTATCTTTCAAGTTACTCAACTTATAGCTACATTTTTTTTAACTCAGCAGTTTCGATCCCTTCTATTCAACTTGGGGAATATCACTTTTTACCAGCTTATCGATTAGGATTAACTCCGTTTGGGCCAGAGGATATTATTGAAATGTTTTATTGGAGTGAAGGATTAGCTCCCATATATGCTTACTGGAAACAAGGAGAATTTTCTTTAAACAAATATGTAGGTTTAGGATTAGAATGCCAAAATATGGTGCTTACGAAAATGGGAGATTTTGGTCTCAAGTTAGATCTTTGGCATCAACCTCACATGCTTACTCGCGTAGTTTATGACCAAAAGGGATATACTCACCAAGAATTATTTGGGAAGCATTTGGGTGGAGCATTGTCTCTTTTTTTTCAAAAGGCTCTTCAAAATGATTCCAATAAAAATATCTGGCTTCAATTGGGATATAAGACAAAAGGATTCCTTCCAGGAGAGACTTACAAGCAAGCCCCAATTGTTAAAGTAGGAATGCAAACGCAGTTCTAAAGCTAATCGAAAGCTTTAAAAAGTGTTTGTTAAAACAAGAGGCTTACCTGTTTCTGAATCGATTAACGTGATCGAAATATCTTTGGCATGATCAAAATCATGTTTAGGAACAAAGATAATGGTATTTAAACTTGATCGAGCACCAATAACTTCATTTTTAGCAGTTTTTTTATCAAAATCTTGAGTAAGTAATGCATTTGCCTCTTGCGATTTCATCCCATCAACTATTGCTGGAACAATGAGTAAGGGTATGACAAGAGATCCAACCGCATAAAGAGTCACACGAGTTGCTGTAGAAGTATAAACTTGTCTAGCAACTTCTTGAGCAGGTGCTAGGGGTAGGTTAATTTTATTAGGAGAAAATACTAGATTATTTTTAGAGTTGTTGTGAATTTGAATTTGAATAGGTTGATAGCCTTTTGCTAAAACATTGCGATCAAAATATCTGTTGCAATCTTCTCGATCAAAAACTTTGCTTACCATAAGTACATTTTCGTTTGGAAGTGAGTAAAGTGCGAAATTAGATAATTTTTGAATATCTCGCTCCGCTAGACTGTGATTGTCACTTTCATTTAAAGCCGCAATGGAAAATTGAGTAGAAGTAGAATTTGTCGTTGAAATGTCTGAAAGAGATAGTGCTGAATAACGGGCGCAACCTGTAAAAGTTGTTAAAAATCCAATTAAAGCAATTGAAGAAAAAAATTTATTTAAGATTTTTGGTTTTTTGTTAAACATCAGGCAGTTCCTTTAAATGGTTTAGAATCATTTTACGGAAGTTGCTTAATTTAAGGATATTGCCAAACTTTATTTTAAACTCTACTCATGAGTTTCACGTGTAGATGGCATATGATCTCGGAGAAGCTTTTGCACAAAAAAATGAGCATTTCGCAGTTTGCACCAGACTTCATAAAGTTCTTTTCGATCAATAGTTTGACCCGACTCTCTACTTTTAATTTTGAATGAGCAGTCAGGAAACTCATTAAAACCATTAGTGTCGCGGAGTCTTTCACGACAGGTTTGAAGATGTGATTGTAATTCAGCGTCGATTGCAGGTGGGGGATTAATAGCATCATATTTTGCTAAGGTGTCTTCAAGTGTTTCTCTAGTTCTAGAAATCATATTTTCAGCCTGCGATCTTGGTGGATAAACAAGTGTTTTTCCATTTCCGTAAGGTGCTCTAGCTAGGGCATCAATCAGATCAACATGATCGGTTGATGCGTATTCACGCTCACCGATTAAAGAGCGATTTGGATTATCCCATGTGCGAAGATGATTAAATAAAAAAATGGATAGAGAGCGAGCATTTTTGATTGCTTCTGAATGTGACAAAAAATGTGTGTTTTCTAAAAGCCAGATCGTCTTTGGCTCTAATGCGGCATAGGCTGTGTCTTCTTTAGAGCTATTACAAACAGTGAGCATGCAATCTAGAAAATGTGAGAGCGAGCAACCATAAGTATCATGTTCTTGTTCAGCTTGCACATGTGCTGTAATAGCAGATACTGCTTTTGTATCTAACCCTAAAACTTTTTGCAGATTGGGAAGGGTGATCGCAGTGTTGGATATGGAAGAAGAGCTCATTTTAATCCTAAAAAAAAGAATGGTGTCAATAAAAATATTGATGTTTAACTAAATGAAAGAGGAGTGATTTCAAATTTTCAAAATTATATAGAGCTCGCTTTTTTAAATAAAATTATTTTGAAAAACACCATTTATGAATGTATTTCAACTGTATGATTTTAGATGTAATCTAAGAGCCGCTCATTTAAGATAACTGTTCTATTTAAAGCTTAGATGTTTCAATTAGTTATAAGACAAGTAGTCACAAGACTATTCTTTCAGATGTAGACAAGAAATAAATTTAAGATAAGTAAGTTATGAGAGTTTTTAAAAAAAGTGGCAGGCAGCTTGGGCATGAAGCCGTGCAAAGACAAAAGTATGCTATTTTCTTTTCTTCAGAAAAACTATTAAAAGGATTGGTCCTTACTGTTTTGGGTTGGGTAGTTACTGGAGCCAGTTTAGTTGTTTTCCAAGATTTAGTGATTCACACTTCTATTTTTGTTGTCATGTTTGTCATTTTCTCGGTGGCCTTTATTCCTCTTTTTACTGCAGCTTTGTTTAGGGGGAAATCTTTTTTTGTTTGTGACAAAAAAAAGTTGGTTCTCTTGAGAGCTTTTTTAGCTGTCGCTGGTTATTTTATCTACTGCTCGGCAACTGTGTGGATGACCAATAAAGGTAATTCGTTATTGTTTAGTATAGATACTTTTTTGGTCCCTTTAGGTGTTTACCTTGTCTTTAAAAAACGACTATCTTCTTTAACATGGCTTGGGATTATTTCAAGCTTCTTAGGTCTTGCTTTAGTCTACTCCTTTAAATTGGAATTTAACTTTTTAGAGATGGGTATTTGTTTCATCAGTTGTATGGTAATGGCGGCACTTATTTTCGTTAGTTGCTATATTTTTAGATTTGATCCTCCACTTCGTCAAGCCATGTATACCACTCTTTTTGGGGTGATTGCTTCAGGTATTATGGTTTTAATTACAGGTTGGGATACTCCAAGTCAAACAGATTTAATCTATATGGTGATACAAGGGTTAATTTATGCTGCCACTGTTATGATGTTTATTACAGCATGTGATTCAATGGAGCCCCATGTGATTTCTGTATTAACAAACATTTTCCCTATTGTCTTAATTCTTTTAAAAACATGGCTATGTGGATATTCTCCTGGTTGGACTTCACTAGTTGGATCCATTATTACAACAGCTGGAATTGCTATTGTGATAATGGGGGTGCGTTATAGAAAACGAGAAGAAGACTTATTGCTAGGCTAATTAAATTTTTTGAGCCAAAGCAGTAAGATAAGATCATCCAAAGTCCATTTTCCGAAACTTTTGCTAGAGTTAAATTAAAAGCAAATACGGCTTTTAAATAGCTTATAGATGTTCTATTTTTTTTATGTTAAATGTGGCGTTAGGAGCAAGATTCCTAA
Source organism: uncultured bacterium (assembly GCA_964548845.1). Classification (GTDB taxonomy): domain Bacteria; phylum Chlamydiota; class Chlamydiia; order Chlamydiales; family JAAZZY01; genus CAZJSX01. The sequence goes on from CAZJSX010000082.1 coordinate 5,616, forward strand.
GAAGCTCACGCGACATGGCTTCTTGACTGATTTTAGAAGATTGCTTTTCTATGAGGAGAGCTTCAGTAATTTCACTATAATCCTTCCCATCTGCAACTAATAAAACTAATGCAGCTTGGAGAGGAGAAATACTGGGATTAAAAGCGACGTTTTCAAGGTACGAACCGGTATAAATTGTCCCATCTTTTGTTTGAATTGCAACACCTGATTTAGATTCACTATAAGGAGCGTAAGAAGTTAAAGCTGCTTTTGTCGCTTTAATGTTTAAAGAACAATCCAAATTCTCACATAAAAAATTGTCTTCTAAAATTGCTAATAGATTTCCTTCTAAACCTAAATCTTTAGGACCAAAGGATTCAGGAAGTAAAGAAGACAGAGGGGTGCTATCAAAACCAGTGACAAGTATTTGCAAGTTATCACTTCCAACCATTTCATTTAGAAATTGCCGGCAATGTCCACAAGGTGCTGCAGATAGAGCAACAGAAATGATCTCTGTTTCACCATGGCTTCTAGCATTTGTTATTGCAAATTGCTCTCCATGAATAGCTTCATTCAAAGGAACACCTAAAAATTCCAGGTTTACACCTAGATATATATTCCCACTTTTACCTAAAACAGCTATTCCTACTTTATAATTGGAAATAGAAGGGCGAGAATAAGACTGTGCAATAGGAATAAGCAATTCTAACAATCTGTCCATTTCAAGATCATAATATTTAGTAATCTTTTCCACTGTATCAGCGGGAATAAAAAATGGATTTGGAGAAATGATTTCCTTAATATCAGTGATCATTTCTGCTTCTGATTTGTTATTAAAGACCATTTCTTTATCCATTCTTATCTCACAATAAGCAAAAGATTTTACAAAGATCAGAATAAGTATGGACACAACCAATTTCATATTTATAAATTCCTCATATATATCTAAAGTGATTTAAAATTGGGATTTCGGCTCTAGCAAAGTCCAAAAATGATTGCATATTTAATCTGCGATTATAATCTTAAGTTTGCAAACATTACATGTTTAAGGCTAACAAAAAATTTCTTCTATAAGCTTTAAAACATGTATCCATGTTAACTTTATTTTTTGCATAAAGGTTGTCAGAAGATTGCATTCTGTTGCAATATAAATTTTAATTAAGATTAGGAAGATAAAATAATTAAAAAAACTTGTATAATTTTGACCAGATCATCCAATCTTAACATTGTAAGATTAATTTTTAACCAACAGGTCTTTTATGATAGATCGTCATCTTATAAAAGAAGACTTTAAAAGTTTGATTAGTCACATCGATTCTAAAAATAGACATATTGGTATTGCGTATACTATTTTTGGATGGTTTATCATTGCTTTTAGTACTATTTTTTTCAGCCCAACACGAGCCACACATTCACTAGTCAACACCTGTTTTCATCACTACTTAGCAGCTTTTATGACAGTGAGCTTATGGGCAGGATTTAAAAGTAAAAAAAACTTCTTCTGCAAGAATCCTTTCTTGGTCGTGTTGAATTCTTTTTTATGCATGATTTGCTATTACATCTATTTTATTTTGAAAGCGGCTCCAGCAAGTATTAGCAATTCTTATTTTTTAAATTTTGATCCCATTATTGTAGCTATTACCTATGTTTTGGTTTTAGGAAAAAAAATACGTCCCTTATCTTGGGCGGGGCTCATTATTGGTTTTATCGGCATCATCGGTCTATTTTCATTTCACATTGATTTTTCTAATAGTAAAGCCATTTCAGATGCCCTACTTTGTGTCATGTCAGCTGGGGCATTAGCCGTTTTAATTTTATTTACAAAGTTTCTTTTGCAGAATAACCCGCCGGTTGTCTTAGCGCTCTCTCATTGTTTAGTAGGTTTATTTTTTTCGGGGGTCATGGTCCTTTTTACTG
>CAZJSX010000083.1:0-7498 GCA_964548845.1 uncultured bacterium
GGGGTTGTTTTAAAAATAGATTCAAGTACAGCTTATGCCTATTCGGCAAGGTTGCTTGCTCAAATAAGATTTTTAGCTGAAAAAAATAAAATTCAAATTCAACATTACATTAAAAAGGGAGATGCTCGGCTCGGATCGACGCTCGGCCCTCTATTTTTAGAAAAAATGGGAATAGAAACCGTCGATATTGGATTTCCTCAGCTATCCATGCATGCGATTAAAGAAGTTGCTTCTTTACGGGATTATGATCAATTAGTTAAACTTATGGGATTAGTTTTAAAAACACCATATTAATTAATAAATGAATCATTCACATTCTAATCATTTCGAAGGTAAAAACCCTTACGAACATGTTTTGCAAAAAAAAAGTGAAATGGCCAGTGAAATTCATGGTGATGAATTACCAGGCCATTACGGCTCATTTTTAGATGCTTGTCGAGATATTTCAATTTTATTTTTGATACTTTGTGCGATTGTGTTTGTCATGCAACTACCCTCCAAAGTTGCTCTTATTTTGCTAATTTTATTGCCAACGACTTGGATGGTATGGAAGACTGTGCGAAGCAGCTGGCTCTCTTGGTCTATTTTAGAGAGACTTCATCGGGTCTCCAAAGAAGAGCAGTACGAAATTGAACATCACCGCGAGCAAGAGAGAGAGGAGTTAACCGCTCTTTATGCAGCTAAAGGCTTTCGAGGAGATCTTTTAAAAGAAGTGATTGATGTCCTAATGGCAGATGATGAAAGACTTTTGAAAGTGATGATGGAAGAAGAGATGGGGCTTAGTTTAGAGCATTATGAACATCCTTTAAAAATCGGGATATTTGCAGCTCTTGGAGCTATCATTACAGGATTATTATTAATAGGCGCTTACCTGTTTTTGCCTTATTACGGTCCGATTATTGCAGCTATCATCTTTACGTGTATTTCAGGGGTGTTGATGGCAAAATTGCAAAAAAATGATTTGTTATCCGCTTTTATTTGGAATGGAGGAGCTGCCATTTTAATTGGAGCGATTGCTTATTTTGGCGCTCTTTGGTTGAAGGTCGTGTGAGGGTAAAAAATGTCTAGAATTTTAGCTAAAAAAATGAACATTGAAAGAAAGATCTCTTTCAATGAATTTTTTTCGTCAGGTACTGATGAGACAATCAGCCCTTTTTTAACTGCTCAATCTAGAAAGTGGGCAAAGAACCTTCCTCTGCGTGTTTCTATTTTTTCTGCATTCTTGCTTTTAGCTGCATTTATCACCTCTTATTATCCCAAGTTATTGTTTTTATCGTTCCTTTTACAGGTGATGGTTTATTTTTTAGTCGGAACACCTGCATTGATAGAAGCTGTAAAAGAGGTGGTCAAATTCAAGATCAATATCGATGTGCTCATGGTGCTGGCTGCATTCTTAGCCATCTTTATTCATAGCAGCATTGAAGGGGCATTACTCCTTGTTCTTTTTTCTATTTCATCGTCAATGGAAGCTTTTGTCACATCCAAAGCTAAGAGCACTTTAAATCAGCTCTCTGAAATGATGCCAACAAAAGCAATGGTGATCAATCCGCAAGGTAAAATTTCTGAAAAATCAATTAAAGATGTTCAGATCAAAGAGCATATTTTAGTGCGAGTAGGTGAAGTTGTTCCCCTTGATGGTAAAATTTTAGAAGGCTCTTCAATGATTAATGTGGCTCATTTAACAGGTGAGCATCTTCCAATCAATGTGAAAGAGGGGATGGACATTGTCTCTGGAGCTATTAATTTAGATGGAACACTAAAAATTGAAGTGACCAAGACTGGAGCTCAATCGACAATTTCTCGCATCATTCAACTGATATGCGATGCTCATGGAGCAAAACCAAAGCTTCAAAGTTGGTTTGATCGCTTCAGTCAACGCTACTCTATTTTTGTGATTATATCGAGTTTTGCCTTTGCCCTATTGATGCCTATCCTATTTTCTCATTTAACTTATTTAGGGGCAGAAGGGTCCATTTACCGCGCGCTTGCTTATTTAATAGCAGCTTCTCCCTGCGCTTTAATCATAGCCACTCCTATTGCTTATATTAGTGCCATCAATGCGTCAGCTAAGCAAGGCATTATCTTAAAAGGGGGAATTACGTTAGACACACTGGCTCAGATTAAATCCATTGCTTTTGATAAAACTGGAACACTTACTTCGGGTCATTTAGAGTGTGCAAGTGTCACTGATCTGAATTTAAATCCAATTGCCTCTGAAAAGCTTGAGTTAGTTTTAGCGATCGCTAGAGCTTTAGAGCAACACGCCATACATCCTATTGCAGAGGCTATCATTCAATACGCCGATTTCAAAAAAATAGAGCCGGCTCAAGTTCAAAGTGGCAAAGCCATTCCTGGTCATGGAATTGAAGGAGAGGTGTTAATCAATGGAACAGTGCAAAGAGTTGCTATTGGGAACTTAGCTTACATTGCATCTAAAGCAGGGGCTAAAGATAAAAAAATCTTAGAAAATATGCAAAATGAGCAAGGTCATTTAATGGCAGCTTTGCAAGTCGAAGCTCAAATTTATTTATTTCAGTTCATGGATCATCTGAAAAAAAATGTCGCTCAAATTTTAAAAGATTTAAAGCAAGATCTCGGTCTAAATATCTATATTTTAAGTGGTGATAATGAAATTAGTGTAGAGCGAATTGCCAAACACCTTTCAGTAGACCGCTATTATAGTGGCCTAAAGCCCGAAGATAAGCTGTTCTTAGTCGAGCAGTACGTGAAAGAGGGTGGCCTTGCCATGGTTGGCGATGGGATCAATGATACACCAGCACTAGCCAGAGCCTCTATTGGAATTTCTTTGGGCCATTTTGCCTCTCACATGGCTAATGAAGTGGCTGAGGTAGTGTTAATTAAGGATGATTTATCGCTCATTAGAAAAGTCATGCTAAAAGCGAGACACACTTTGGCGATCGTCAAACAAAACGTGATTTTAGCCTCATTAATTATAGTAGGGATTTCTATCCCTGCCCTTTTTGGTTTGATTCCTTTATGGCTTGCTGTAGTTTGTCATGAAGGAGGAACTGTTCTTGTGGCACTAAACAGCTTGCGCCTTCTAAAAGAGAAAAAGTAATTTTTTATCTCATTCATTTATAGTCTATTAAGTTTTCTTGAAAAAATATCGCCCCCCAGCTATTAGAGGGCTAGGCAATACCCGATTAAGATTTAGGCTATCTTTCATGGACAACGTTCGCGATCATCTTATTAAAGCGATTCAAAATGAATCTGAAAAGTTCAAATCCACCTATTTGTGGTTAGAGCAGGCTATGCCACAAAGCTTTTTTGCCGACGTTAAATTTGAAGATATCTTATTGATAACCCATAGTTTAATGGGATTTCATCATGAAAATTTCTATTCGCAAATTAATTTAGCAAAAGGGGCAATTGTTCTTTGCTTAGAGCAGCCACAGGCCGATATTAAAATACTTGAAAAGTTCAGTCACAATGGAATTAAGTACTATTGTACCCATGTTTCTAATCAACCCCCTTTAATTGAGGGTGTTGAAGAAAAGTTGCGCATTGTTTTAATCGATTTTTTTGAAGCACAAGAGACAACGACGTTTCCTTTTAATGATCAAGAAAAGCACAAGCTTAAAGGGCTAGTTCAAGAGCGAAATAATAAAGTTTCAGATGTTGAATTTGAAAGACTTGTAAAGCAAATTAGCACAAGGGTTTTAGCTACACTGCCACTGGATCGAGTAGCACTTGCTATGGACATGTTTTTTAGAGCCCAAGATGTCGATCATTGTCAATACGAAGTGCGATATAATGAAGATTGGGAAAAAACGCAGCAGCCCTCAATGCATATTGTCTTAGCCTGGAAAAATACTTCAAAAGCCGACTTCTTTTATCATTTAGCCAAAGTGATTTGCAGACATAATCTGATTATGAAGAAAGTGTATGCCAGTCATATTAGCCCACATACCGAGAGCAATATCTTAATCATGATTATTGGTCTGCAAGGAGCAGATCATAGACCTGCTTGGCAAGCTACCAATATCGATGATTTTTTAAAAGAGCTTGTGACTGTGAAATATTTTGCTCAAATTGATTTGATCGACCAAGTCTTCACAGCTTCAGGAACTTTAAGAGGAAATCTCTCTAACTTTTTAAGAGCATCTATTGATTTTATCCATCAAGTACTTGTTCGCGTGGATGCTTATCAGTATACTCCAGCATCGATCGAAGAAGCGATGTGTCAACATCCTGATTTGATTAAAAAATGTTGTGAAGCTTTTGAATATAAGTTTCACCCTGAAAAAAATGATATTCTAGAATATCGCAAACGGCGCGATGAGTTTCAACAAGCAGTCAGTGATTTAGATACAGGTAAAGAAAATCTCGATAAATTGCATAAAAATGTATTGGGTCAGTTGATGAATTTTATTGAGTTTATGCTCAAAACAAACTTTTATCGATCCAACAAAATTGCTTTGAGCTTCCGTCTCAATCCGGAATACCTCAACCATGTACCGTTTGATCGCAAAGTTGTTTTCCCAGTACTTCCCTATGCTATTTTTTATATGAAAGGACTTTGTTTTTTTGGCTTCCATATTCGCTTTAAAGATTTAGCAAGAGGGGGCTTGAGAACAGTTATTCCAAAGCGCAAAGAATTTTCAAAGATAGAGCGCAATGAAGTCTTTATGGAAAACTATTCGCTTGCACTGACTCAGCAGAAAAAAAACAAAGATATTCCTGAAGGGGGAGCTAAAGGGGTGATTTTCCTAGAATCGACAAGTGCTATCGACATGGAGATAGAAGTTTATTTAGGTGAGTTGAAAAAACAAAAATTACCTCAGACTGAAATTGATGCTAAATTAATCCAAGCCGTACAAATAGAGCGGATGTATTACCTGCATCAAGCGCAAAGGGCGTTTGTGGATTCTTTACTCACTATAATCAATTGTGAGCCAGATGGAACATTGAAGGCTAAAGACTTGGTCAATTATTACTTAAAGCCAGAATATCTCTATCTAGGTCCTGATGAAAATATGCATGATGAGACCATTGTTTGGATTGCTCAGCATAGTAAAAAATTTGGTTATAAACCAGGGTCCTCATTCATTTCATCCAAACCCCGCATTGGTATCAACCATAAAGAGCATGGGGTAACTTCACTTGGTGTGAATGTTTATATGCATGAAGTTTTAAAATATTTAGGAATCGATCCTGAAAAAGAGCAGTTTACTGTTAAAATGACAGGTGGGCCAGATGGCGATGTCGCTGGTAACCAGATGAAAAATTTTCTTCTCTATTATCCTAACACAGCAAAACTTTTAGCAACGATCGATGTTTCGGGAACTATTTATGATCCCAACGGTTTGGATTTAGCAGAACTGGTTCGGTTATTTGATCTTGAAAAACCAATCAATCATTACAATCCTGAAAGGCTTTCTGAGGGTGGATTTTTAGTCGACACTCAGAGAAAGAGAGATCAAAGCGATTATATTCAACTGACTCTTTGCTGGCGCAAAAAAAATGGAAAGCTTGTTCAAGAGTGGCTATCTGGCAATGAGATGAATAGCTTACTTCGCCACAATGTTCATCAAACGGTTGCCGATGTATTTATTCCATGCGGTGGTCGCCCTGCAACATTAAATGCAGAAAATTATACAGACTTTTTAGATTTGCAAAAAAAACCGACATCAAGAGCCATTATTGAAGGAGCTAACTTATATTTAACTCCAAAAGCGCGTCAAGAGCTTGAAGATTTAGGGGTCATTATTATTAAAGACAGTTCAGCCAATAAAGGGGGAGTGACTGCTTCATCACATGAAGTTTTATGTGGACTTGCCCTAAGTGATGAAGAGATGCTCAAATATCACAATGAAATTGTCAAAGAGACTTTAGAGATTGTCAAGCAAAGATCTTTAGATGAAGCGAAGCTGTTGATTCGAACTCATCAAGAAGATGGCTCTGCAATGACAGTGATTTCAGAAAAAATTTCTGACAAAATCAATCTCTACTCTTATCAACTGTTAGATTATTTTGAGACCATTGCCCTTTCAAATGATCCTAATGATCCATTAATGCGCTGCTTTTTAGCTTATTGCCCTAAATTTTTAAGAGAAAAATTCGCAGACAGGCTCATTCAAGAAATTCCAGACATGCATAAAAAAGCAGTCATTGCTTGTTACTTAGCTTCAAAAGTTGTTTATAACAAAGGCTTAAACTGGAACCCAACTTTAATAGGGATCTTACCGGTCTTACTTGATGAACTTGAAATGGATTTGAGTTAAACGTTCATGTTTTATTGATGAGATCTTTTTGAGTAAACATCCAAAGAGCCATCGCTGCAATAAAGACAATCACGCCGCCTAAAACAAGTGGCATGCTGATAATAAAAAATCCTGCTAAAAATCCGCCAATTAAACTTGTGATGATCTCACCTAAAATTTGCATTGCATAGTTCACTCCCATCACTTCACCTTGAAGATTTTCTGAGGCGCTATGAGAGACTACGCTTTGTAAATTAGTTGTGGCAAGTGACATGAATACACAAGCTAGCGGCAATGGAGCAATGATCATCCATTTTAAACTTTTAATGGTAAGACCAATTAAGCAAGGAGCTAGTAGAAAAGCACCTATTAGAGCTGCATTTCTAGTTTTCATCCGTTTAGCTAGTGGACGGACGATTAAAAGTTGGCTCAAGACTAAAATGACCGCGACGTAAGCAGAGATGTCGGCAATATCTGATGGAGAAAATTTAAACCTCTTCACAAGCAGCGCTGGAAAATATTGATAGAAAAAGAAAAGGCCAAAATAAAATAGAAAATTAATTAAATAGAGTCCTCTGCGCTCAGACTGTGCAAAGTTGCGGTGTAAGATGGCAAGGCCTGAGAACATATGAACTTTATGATTGGGATCTCGCATCGACTTGGGTTTAGTTTCTGGTAGTTGCCATAATAAAACTCCCAAAGTAATTAAAGCGAGCAGTGCTGAAAACCAAAAGGGGACAGCATCATTAAACCACGTGACAAGATCAGGGTCTGCCAGTTTTCCACCAATGATAGGACCAATGACAAAGCCAAGTCCAGCAGCCATATTGATCACTCCAAAGTTTTTAACTCTTTGAGCTCCCTGGCTAATATCTGCTGCAGTGGATTGGGCAATTGAGAAATTACCTTCAGCATAGCCACAGATAAAACGGCTAATAAGTAAAAACCAAAAAGAGTGAAACATAATCGCAACAGCACTTCCAATATAAGCTAAAAAAGTCACACACAAGGTGATACTTAAAATGCTTTTTCTTCCATAGTGATCAGACAGCTCTCCAAGTAAAGGGAGACCTAAAAATTGTCCCAATGGATAAGCTGCGAGTGTAATCCCTAAAAATAAAGTTCGAAGTTCAATAGGATAATGCTGTGGTAAAAAGTGATGGGAGGGATCCAAAAACATAGGAGAGAAAAGGGGAAATGCCAAACTAAAGCCGACATATCCAAAAAAGACCACTAAGAAAACGGGAAACATCGGATGTTGTTTAATTCGTCTC
>CAZJSX010000084.1:0-3273 GCA_964548845.1 uncultured bacterium
CATCATAGTGCAAATGGGCACTTTCTTTGGCATTTTCTGGAATCTGATGAATAGATAAATCAAAAATTTGAGGATCGACAACCTCTATTTGAGCAATACCCGATTCTTCTACAGCCTCTTTTAAAGCGACTTTCAATAAATCGGAGTCCCCATCTGCATGTCCGCCAAGCTGAAGCCATTTGTTTAACTTCTTATGATGGGTAAAAAGACAGGCTGTTTGATCATAGTTCCAAAGCCAGCAAGAAGCTGTTAGATGGCCCGTCTTGAGTGATCTTTCAAAACATCTGGAATTTGAGTTAATAAAATGAATAAATTCTTTGGTGAGGCTCTTTTCGCATTCTTGAAACCACTTCGATTTTTGATAATTTTCGAGTAAGTTTAAAATTTGTTGTCTATGCATCTTAATTTCCATTCTTTTTAGCTTTAGAATAGCGATTTGAGATTTTTTATAATCTCAAATTTTGATTTTTAAGACTTGTTCTATCTCAAAATTTGAAATAGGGGAGAGGTGCTCTCTTTTAGATTTCCACGGTCTTGAAAAACCTTCAGAGGCATAAAAAAGAGACCCTGAGCCAAATTTATCGTTGATTTGATCTAACGTGACCATCAACTTGTCGCATTCACTTTTTGGTGGGGATCTAAAATCCAATTGCTGTTGATTAGTATTCTCTAGCTGCCAGAAACTAATTCCTGCTTTTTTATAATTTGCAGGAACAAAAATTTGCTTTAATAATGCTAAAGTCACCTCAACTAAAGTGGGGGTAGAATTGGTTGAAAATTTTAAAGAGGCTGATTTTTGTAAAACCCCTAAATCACTTTTAAGATAAACGGCAATCATCTGTGCACACAACGATTGTTTGCGCAGCTTTGCAGCTGCTTGGCTGGTATAGTGGGTAAGTGTTTGCACTAAACCTTCAAGATTATTAATAGTGTGACCAAAGCTGTTGGAATAACTTAAAGATTTTTGAGATTCTTCATAAATATCCATTTGATGACAAGAGACTTTATTTAATTCTAGATGTACCTTTAACCCTGGAGTGTGAAGTTTAGATTTAATCCACTCTTGCTCTTTTTTTTAAATTCTAAAGCAGTGGCGACTTGATACATTTTAAGTTTTTGTGCACTTTTCCTCCCTATTCCCCAAATCTCTTCTACTGCAGTATGAGATAAAAGATGGTCTAAATCAAAATCACTCATTTGCATCAAAGAAAAAATACCAGCTGCCTTTTTTTTTGCTAAGTAGTTGGCAAACTTGGCAAGAGTTTTAGTGTGAGCTATTCCAATCGAGACGCTAATCCCTGTCCATTTTTTAATTTTTTGGCGCAGATTTTCAAAATCAGCTTCTGAAAAAAACTCAATGGGAACAAAAGCTTCATCAATTGAGTAGACTTGCATTTGATCTGAAAAATCGGCAATGATTTGCATCACCCGATTCGACATGTCGCTATAAAGGGCAAAGTTTGGGGAAAACATTTTAATTTGATGTTTTTCAATAAGATCGCGTATTTGAAACAGGGGAGCTCCCATGGGTATTCCCAAAGCTTTAGTTACCTTACATCTAGCAATCACACACCCATCATTATTAGATAAAACTAAGGCAGGTTTATTTTCAAAAGCGGGACTAAAGACTCTTTCGCAAGAGACAAAAAAATTATTACAATCAATTAGAGCAAAACCTTTAAACGGGGTGGATGGCATATGTGACAACTCCCCAAACTAAAAACTCACTCTCTTTGGTAATTTCTATAGGATGATATTTGACATTTTCTGGTTGTAGAAAAAGGCGCTTGCCTACTTTTTTTAATCTTTTGACAGTAAACTCGCCGTTAATAACCGCCACTATAATTTTCCCACTGGCAGCATCTAAGGCTCGGTCTACAATTAATACATCGCCATTCATAATGCCAGCTCCAATCATGGAATCTCCCTCTACTTTGACAAAAAAAGTAGCTGCCGGGTGAGCAATTAAAGCTTCGTTGAGATCGATCCTTTTCTCCATATAGTTTTCAACAGCAGAAGCAAAGCCTGCAGAAACAGTGCTCGTAGCTAATGGAAAAGTAAGGGAAGTATTGGCTTTGTGAGTGTAGATTTCTTGTACTTTCATGTAAAACTCTTTTCTTTTAAACTACTCTAAATAAAGGTATCTGAAAACAAAATTCTAACTGTTTAAAAATCAAATCTAAAGCTGCTGCAAATTAGCTTAATATGGTAATCTTGTTTAAAAAAGGTCGTTAAAAATGTCAGAAGAGCCAGATCTATTTATCATTGCGGTTGCGGCCATTATTATCAAAAAGGATAAACTTTTGATGATGAAAAGATCCTCTCACAAAAAAACTGGAGCGGGTCTTTGGGAAACATTGTCTGGCAAAGTTCAACACGATGAAGATCCTTATAATGCGGTTAAACGTGAGATACAAGAAGAATCCTCACTGCAAGTAGAAGTTGAAAAAACTCCGATTGATTTCTACATGATTCCGCGCACAAATTTAGCAAAGCCTCAAGTATTTTTAATCGTTTATAAAGCGAAGTATCTTTCAGGTGATGTGATATTATCAGACGAACATAGCGAATATTCTTGGTCCACACCTCAAGAATTTGAAACCAAGAGCACTCTTAAAAGACTTATCCAGTCTGTTCACTTAGCTTTTAAAGGTTAAAATAAGGTCTTAGCTGATCTCGCAATGTAGCATAATCCGATTGAGCTGCGGCATAGTCATTATTCGCAACATCGAGATAGATTAAATTAACAGTGTCGATAACGATGTTGCCATTTAAACCGGCAATTTCAGTTGGATCGCTACCCGCGCCGCCTGTTTGAAATCCATTTGGGATTCTGCTTGTAGATTGATTAGTGATTTGATTCATTGCTAAAATAGAGGTTTTGATCACGTAAATATCGTTTAAGATATTTGTCTGATTAAAACCGCTAAAGTTTGTAAGACCAGCAGCTACATCATCCACATTTTGCGTGATTGGAAATAAATCTTGAAAAAGAGCCGTGACTTGTCCTGCAAGTTGGTTGCTTAAAGATTGTTGGTAGCTTGATGGGGAGTTATTGACTACTGGCAATGGGGCAGGAGTGATGTAGGTGTTGCTGCTGTTGGCTTGAGTGGTATAACTTGGAAACACTTGTCCAGGAATAGGCTGAATGATTCTAGGCATATAAATCCTTTTTTTGAAAAAGACTAAAGGATCTCTCTATTTTACAAAAGTTAAATTATGCATTCGTTACTTTGCGAGCTATTTGGCTAATTCTATATGCTGCGATTGACA
>CAZJSX010000084.1:3283-7471 GCA_964548845.1 uncultured bacterium
TGGAACAGCAGCAAGGGTGTCAAAGGCATTTTGAGAAACATTTTGTGCGATACCGGCAGCACGAGAGAAGGTGTCGGTCACAGTTTCAATGGTTGTTGGACCGTCCAAAAAATAAGATAATGTTGCGTCTCTAGGGTAAAGCTCAACTACCATATGTCGATTACGCCAATACTTATCACTATAATCTATCGTAAAAGACTTTCTAAAGCTTTCTGTAGAAGTGCGCATGTGAATTTTTACAGTTTCGTTATTATTAAGGCGAAAAATTTGTCTCTCACTGGGATTCGATGTAGACCGAGCAATCTCTCTTTCATCACCGGTATCTTCTATATACGAAGCTCCCCAAGAACTCCAACTAACTGGTGCCTCTGTAAGCCACTTGGCTTTTTCAAGTTGTAAAAATACAGACTCATTTAATCCTCCTTCTACTACAGAATAGTTCCATCTAACTGTAATATCACTATTTAATTTAGAGTTTAGGGAAGAGGCGGTTGAGCTCATAAGATGTCCTCAATTTTTTGATATTAAAAGCTTTCTAAGAAACAGTGCAATTATTTCTAACATCTCCCGCGCTTGGCAACCAACCTCGAACTGATTGTGCTGCTGTTTGAGACATGCCAACAACAGTACTTGCTGCAGCTTGTGACGTGCTAAGAGCAGTACTTGCTGCAACTTGAGACACAACAGCTGCTGTAGTTGCAACTTGACCTGCTCTAGTTGCGCCATTGGCGATTACCTGCGCAGCTCTTTCTTCAAGAGTAGGTGGGTGATCATAAATATTATAATTGATCGATTCGTCTCTTCTTGTGAAAACTTGTTTTTCTAAAGTTACCTGTATATAAGGTGTTTGATTAAAAGAGCTTGGATCTATTGTTACAGTCTTGGTGTAACAAGTTTGAGATGCTTGTGATGGGTTAGCTGGAAAATAAATAGCCGAAAATTCAATAGTTATTTCTCTCTCACGGTTTATAACAAGAAGAGGTAGATCTTCAATACTAGTAGGATAGGTAAATCCTCGATCTACATCAGTCATTTGCATCTTTTCAAATTGCTCTGCACTAATTTCATAAGTAGGAGGAAAAAAAACAGAAGAGACCCAGCGAGTTAATAACCCTTCTCGTTTTTCAGCAAAAGCTGCATTTTCAGTTTTCACTGTAACAACTATTTCATCTTGTTGATGAGCAGGCATGTTTCTAGATCTTGTTGTCCTATTTTCTAATACAATAAATCCATCTTCAGCTTCTCTTCCAGTGTCTCGCGCTCCGGCCCATTGCACGTTCAAACGTAATGTGTTTCCAAGAATGCTCATAAAGATTCTCACTTTGATTTGTAAAATAAGATAGCAATCATTATAAAATTAAATTGAAAAAAAATAAACCTATTTACTTATAAAAATTTAAACTTTTAACAAGGTGTTGAAATGACAATCTCAGGATATTTATCTAATCAACTTGGTTTTTCGCAAACAGGGGATTATGTTCTTCAAAATTTAATTAAGCCCATTGCGCAAGAAGCGGGTATTGAGATTTTAGATCCTTTTGAACATTGCAAAAAAGAATTGGATTTTAAAAAACTAGCAAGTTATGAAAAGCATGAAGATGTCAGAAGTTTTTGGAAAGAGTTCAGTTTAAAAGTAACACCCATTAACAACAAACTTATGGAGCAATCACAATGTATGCTCGCACTGCTTGATGGTGGACATCCTGTTGATGATGGAGTTGCTGCTGAAATTGGATTCTATGCTGCTAAAAATATCGGCCCCATTTTTGCCCTTCGATCTGATGTTCGATTGGGAGAAAACTTGGCTGTTTCGATTAATCCACAAGTCTTAGGTTATATTATTCAGTCTGGTGGAGAGATTTTTGATGGACCAAATGCAATCGAGCGTTGGGCTCAAAAAATCAATGACTGGGCTAGTTCACAATTATTGAATGTAACGCATTAAATAAAAAAAGCAAACCCCAAGTCTTTACTCAGAGTTTGCTTTATAAATTATTTCTTAAACTTTATTCTTGAAGTGTGGGAAGAAATCTTTGATTTCTTTGGTAATTAACTTACCAAGACCTTTGATCTTAGCAGCTAAATCAATATTTTTTTCTGTATCGACAACTGAACATTCTGGATCATATTTGCTGTCAAAATTAGAATTATAAATGCAGTCGACCCCATTTTGGTTTTGCTTAAGCGTTAAAATCCATTGAGAGTTTTCTCCCATGTTTTTTGTACGCAATCCGCCTACCTGCAAATCCCAGTTTTTGGGCTTTGTGATATAGGCGCCATCTAAATCCAGCAAATCAGCTATAATAACTAGCTTAGTTGCAGATAAAAGGGAGCTAATTTTTACGATAGGGGGCTTTCAATACTATAACTTTCGCTACAGCATCTTCGCTAGTCTTGAATTCTATAATTGTATCTGAGGTAAGAATGATAGCCTGTGAATGGGCTGTCTGGGGAGTTGCCCCTAAGTTATGGCTTAGAAGCTTGGAAGTAGGAACTGGTCTGGCACAGCCGAAAACGCTCATGTAAATCCCTCCTGAACGGTAAGTAGTATAAAACTGTCTAAATGATTCAAACTGATAAACACCTCTTATATTTATCTTTCATTTTTGAGCTGACAATACTTTCAACTCTAACTTCATCTTATTAAAATGATCATTTAATGAAAACAAATTCTTTGGATCTTTTTTTTAGCCAACTTTTGTCTGCATTAATTGATCTTTACCTAAAAACTCGGTACGGCGAAAAGTGATCGAAATTCGGCTAGAGCGAACTGGAGGAACTCCATGAAAGTATGGTCTGTGTCGAGATGGACCCTGCATTAGAAAAGTCAAACCATCAGTCTCATCAATACAGTAAAGGGGCTGATCATCCATATGAGGCTTACCCGGCTTATCGTGAAGATAGAATGAGAGTTTGCTTTGCGAGTCGGCTTGCAAAATGGCCCCTATAATAGGCTCTCCAAAGGCAAATTCACGCTTAGTTAAAGGATCTGGGGTCATATCGGCATCATAATGTGGGGTCAAATAGTGACCTTGCTTGTAAATAGTGATAATGACATTGTCAAAGCTTTCAGGGTCTAGGGACTCTTTAAGGTCTGAAACAAACGTAGAGCAAGCATGAGTTCTAATTTTTTTGATCACTTGAGGAATCTCAATATAATGAAAAGTTCCATGTTCCATGGAAGAAAAATCCCAGCCATAATTTACAGTAACTCTAGAGTCATTTCCATCCGCATCCTTCCAAGAAAAGGCTTTCTCTTGCTCAATAAAAGCTAAAACTTCTTGAATTAAAGTCTGGTCAAGAAAGTTACCAATGACTAAACCTGCAATAGGACTGGTTGATGTTTTTTGAGGCATGCTAAAACTCATAATCTAAACTAGAAGTAGTTTAAAGTAAGGATCTTTTTTTTGCATTTAAAACTTACAAAAAGAATTTTTATTTGGGCAAAAAAAAACCATTCTAAAACATCTAAGTTTTAGAATGGTTTAATTCTATATCGCTAATGGATAGAATTAGTAGCGCTTACCGCCACCAAATCTGTTACCACCGTTACGATCTCCGCGGTCTCCGCTTCTTTCGTTACGATCGCCACGACCAGCTCCGCCGCCACCATTACGGTCGCCGCCAAAGCCACCGCGATCACGGTTAACTGGAGGTTTTGCAATATTTACACGAATAGCGCGATTGTTAACTTCGCGATTGTCTAGATTTTCAATAGCACTTTGAGCCTCTTCAGCTGTACCCATAACTACGAAACCGAAACCTTTAGAACGTTCAGTGAATTTATCGATAATAACTTGAGCTGAAACAACTGTTCCGAATTCTGAAAACAATTCTTTTAGTTCTGGATCTCTAATTTCATGAGGAAGATTTCCTACGAATAACTTTTTTGACATTTTTAATAACTCCATAAATTTGTTTTAATTGCTATATATCTTATAGCTTAAGACACTAGTAAACTACGAAAAGGAAACTATCCTCACGGCGGGAAACTAAGGCTCTTATAGAAAAGATTATCGGCGTTTAGTCAATTATTAGCTACAAATATTGAGCCATCTATTCAGAAACAGCTTCTAATGAGACACTTACGGATTCTAAAATTTTTTGAGCTCTGGCTAAAGAATGGTCTATATTATTATAAATTTGCTCTTGACCCACTATTTCTACAAGACCAAAGATATTTAAGTA
>CAZJSX010000085.1:0-7333 GCA_964548845.1 uncultured bacterium
TGATAGAATAGTCTTAAGTTCATAGCTTAAGCCAACTCCAGTATATATTAGATAAGCTTCAAATTGTGTCCATTCTTTATAAAATCTTTTTCTTATTTTATCAGGTGGCAGCAACATTATTTCCGAAGAAATTTCCTTTGGAAAAAGTGACAAAGTGAGTTCGTTTACACTAAGTTCAGGGTTAACATATTCTATGTCGACTCCCATTTCTATTTTTTTTGAGAAAGCATAAAGTACCATATTGTGAGAATGCGACATGTTGAAATGAAGTGGATGATTAAAGAGAAATGGTTTCCCATAAATACCACACTTAAATTCAATTTCCGACGGGTGTAACTTAAGATATAGAGAAGCTAAATAACGCATTAAACCATGAGCAAGAATAAAGTTTCTTTTCAAGTAATCAAATTTAAAGCGTCGAGCTTTTTCTTTCTCATTATTATCTAAAAATTCAAAAAAGACTGACTGTTTATCCCAGTAATCTTCTAGATTTATAGTCCATATTTCCATAAATAATTTCAAACCGATGAATACACGTTGTGCAATATTAGATGCCTCTTTAGTATTTTTGTAGTTTAAAATTTTTCTTAGAGTTAGCGTATGTACCCACAAGATCATCAACGAAATTGGTTTACAGGGCAGGGATTATGGGGACATGTTCCGGAAGCAAATTGGAACAATTGGACTTGGCAATTAAATAATAGCATTAAAACATTAGACCAACTTCGCCCTTTGTTAGATTTGACTCAAGAAGAAGTTCAAGGATGTCTTTTTGCAGATAAAAAACTTTTGATGTCAATCACGCCTTATTTCTTCAATCTAATAGATAGAACAAATGTTAACTGTCCTATCAGAAAACAAGTTATTCCTCGTGCTGGGGAAATGTTTACAGCTCCTGAAGAAAGGCTCGATCCAGTTGGGGAAGATTCATACATGCCAGTGAAAGGATTAGTGCATCGCTATCCAGATCGCGTTTTATTTTTAGTTACCAGTTTCTGTGGATCCTATTGCAGATATTGTACAAGAAGTAGGCTGGTATCAAATGCACAGTCTTATGATTTTCATCCAGCATATGATCAAGCCATTGAGTATATAGAAAAAACTCCAACCATTCGCGACGTTTTGATAAGCGGCGGGGATCCACTTTTGCTTCCAGATCGTAAATTAGGAGCTTTGATTTCAAGGCTTAAATCTATTCCACATGTAGAATTTGTTCGTATAGGCACAAGAATACCTGTGTTTATGCCGCAACGAATAACACCTGAGCTCTGTCAGATCTTATCTGAACATGGACCAATATGGATGAGTATTCATGTGAATCACCCCAAAGAGTGTACTTTAGAACTCAAGGATGCCTGTAAGAAATTATTATCTGCTCAAGTAGTCTTGGGTAATCAATCTGTGCTTTTAAAGGGTGTCAATGACGATGTTGAAACTATGCGATCACTATGTCATAGATTAATTCAGATGGGGGTTAGGCCTTATTATATCTATCAGTGTGACCTTATTACAGGCAGTGCTCACTTTAGAGCAGATATTGAAAAAGGAATAGAAATCATCCAGCAGTTAAGAGGGCATACTACAGGGTATGCTGTTCCACAATATGTCATTGATGCTCCTGGCGGTGGTGGAAAAATTCCTATTAATCCTCAAACAATTTTAGAGATGACAGACAAAGAGTTTGTTCTTCAAAACTTTCAAGGTAAAGTTTACAGATATCCACGATTCCCTTCTCAGAGTCCAGTATTAGAAGCAGTATCACAATGTTGTTAGAGAAACCAGGATGTAAATGTTTGAATTTGATAGATAAATCTAGCGTTTAAGACCAAAAAAATTAGAAACTTTTGTTTCTATGATAAAAAATATTTAACAAGCAGACAAATTTATAATGGAACATTATTTAAATTTACTAGCTACAACTAAAAATAATATCGCTTCAAATCCAGCTGCTGCTAATAAGATCATAGAAATATATCAACAACTCAAAACTAACAAAGAACTTTCTAGTGAAAAATCTAAGTTATTGGTTCAAGAAGCTTTATCATTAAAAGGTATTGGAGAAAGTGAAATCAGAGCTTTACTTTTGCCGACCATGAACCTTTTTTGTTTCCCATATGCGGGAGGCAGTTCCATTATGTATGATAAATGGCAATCTTCCTTCCCAGAGAATGTTCGTATAATCCCTATTGAATACCCAGGTCGAGGTAGCAAGATTAAGGAACCTTTAATTTCTAATTTTAGGACTCTTTTAGATTATTTAGAAAACGAAGTTATAAAAAATATTTCTGGAAGTAAAACTTATGCTTTCTTTGGACATAGTTTAGGGGCGATAATTGCTTTTGAATTGGCACTTTTACTAAAAAAGCGACACAACTATAGCCCTGTTAGTTTATATATTTCTGCAAGCTCTCCACCTCATACCCTTCCATCTTTATTTCCAAAAGTCACGCAAATGAAAGATGAGGATTTTATTAAATCTATTCAAGAGCTTAATGGAACTCCTCTGAACTTAATTAATACAGTCGAATTTACAACATTTTTTCTCCCTATTTTAAAGAACGACTTTTCTCTATTAGATGGATATCAATCTCAATCACAAATACTCGACTGTCCAATTACTGTTTTTGGTGGGATTCAAGATGTTAAAGTTCCGTTAGAAAGCCTAAATGAATGGAGAAAATGGACGTTAGGTCAAATGGTAGTTAAACAAATGGAAGGAGATCATTTTTTTATACATCAACCTCAAGAGGTTATTAAAAAAATTAAAGAGTCATTATGCACAACACACTCTTAAAAATTTTAGACAATTGGGCATTAGAGCGCGCCGATCGCAATGCCTACATATTTCTTGACTCACAAGGACAAGAGCAGGAGAGTATTTCTTTTAAAGATTTAAGAAATAAAGCAATAAAGATTGCTAGAGCCTTAGTTGCAAGGCAATTGAGTGGCCAAAGAGTAGTGCTAATGCTTACTCCTAGTCTTAATTTTATAGTTACTTTTTTAGGGTGTCTTTACGCCGGATCAATAGCTGTACCTATTCCTCCTCCGAAAAGTAGAAGACAAATAGCTCGTAGTATACCTATTGTGCAAGATGCCAATGCATCCCTCATTCTAACAGATCAATTATTTGAAATAGATATGACCGTTTTGTGTATGTCAACCGAGCAACTATTAGAAAATTCAGATTTGAACGAAAATGAGCTTTCATACATCACTCAAAATAATATTGCTTTTCTTCAATATACGTCAGGCTCTACATCTCTTCCAAAAGGGGTAATGCTTACTCATTTTAACCTTTTTCATCATCAAAAAGTAATCCAAAATGCTTTCCGCCACGATCATTCAGCAATTATTGTAGGATGGCTTCCTTTTTATCACGACATGGGCCTGATAGGCAATATTCTTCAGCCTTTATATTTGGGAACAACCTCAATATTAATGGCTCCTATGACCTTTATGCAGCAGCCAATTATATGGCTTAGAACAATTAGTAAATATAAGGCAACAACTAGCGGGGGGCCTAATTTTGCATATCAACATTGTGTATCTAAAATCAAAGACACAGAATTAGAAGGGCTAGATTTATCAAGTTGGAAACTAGCATTTAATGGATCTGAAAGAGTCCGGATGGAAACATTAAATTCGTTTCACGAGCGCTTTTGTAATTTTGGATTTCATCTTTCTTCATTTTTCCCATGTTATGGCTTGGCAGAAGCAACTCTTTTTGTGGCTGGTCGACAAATAGGTCATTCTATTCCGTTTAAAACAGCTAGTGGACAAATTACTAATGTTGTTAGTTGTGGGCGATCAATTTCTAATCTTGAAGAAAATGTAGCAATTGTTGATCCCTCTTCAAAACATCTGCTCAAAGATGAAGTCTGTGGAGAAATTTGGGTACAAAGCCCCTCTGTTGCTATTGGCTATTGGGGCAAAGAGGAAGAAACAAAAAAAACGTTTGCAGCTTACACCAATGATGGATGTGGACCTTACTTAAGAACGGGAGACCTTGGTTTTATTAAAGATCAAGAGCTTTATGTTTTAGAGAGGCTAAAAAATTTAATTGTAATAAGAGGAAAAAACTATTTTCCAAATGATTTAGAAACCTGCGTTCAAAATGCGCACCCTTGTTTACTAAATTCTCAAGGGATCGTTTGCTCTCATATCTCCTCTGAGGGAGAGTCTTTTATTATTTTGCAGGAGGTCGATCGAAATTTAAAAAATAACGACCATAGGCAAGCGGATGAAATTTTTCAATCTATAAGAAGAGCATTAGTTGATGAGTTTGAAATTGCTCCTGAAGCTATATATTTTTTTAGATCGAACTCATTGCCTCGAACAACCTCAGGTAAGTTACAGCACTACGTTGCATACGAGCAATTACAGCAGAAAGTTTTAATTCCATTATTTAGTTGGGAAAAAGGTGTAACAGAAGCCATATCTAAAGATAATTTTACCGAGGTTTTGTCCCAATTATTGGGTATATCTCAATCAAATATCTCTTCTAGGGATACTATTGTTAGTTTAGGCATAGATTCATTAGTTGGAATGCAAATTATAAGCTGGCTTTACAAAAACCATGAGATAGAATTAGAGCTAAACTTTTTACTAAATGGTGCAACTGTAGGGCAAGTTGAAGATATAATTCAAAACAGCTCAAGTACTCATTCTAATAAAATATCTACTTCATTGAATGAGTATCCTCTTTCCTGGAATCAGGAAAGTATTTGGACTTACTTGCGTATCCATCCTCAATCATTGGCATATAATATTCTGTTTGCTTTTCAGATCAAAGGGTTTTTGGATATCCACTGCTTTAAAGGGGCGCTTAACCAATTAGTTCAATTACACCCCTTATTGCGTACTAAATTTGAAAACCGTTCTACTGGACCGATTCAAATCGTTCAAAATCAAGTAGATCTTCTTTTTTATATTAAAGACTTTACTTCTGTACCTTTCAATCATATTGACATGGAGATCAATTCCTGTATTTACCAGGAATCACAAATTCATTTTGATCTAACTCAAGCTCCTCTTTTCAGAACAAATTTATTAAAAATTTCAGATGAAAAAATAGTTTTAATTTTTCATTTTCACCATATAATTTGCGATGGATGGTCAATAAGATTATTAATGAGTCAATTAGAGACTATCTATCTACAAAATGTAAAACTTCAGCAAGCTCAGCTTTATAAATCTAGTGCATATTATAGTGATTTTGTTCAGTGGCAAAAAAAAATGCAGGCTAGTATCGATTATCAAAAAACTGAGCATCACTGGCAAAAATTACTAACTTCGGAAGAATACAATCCTTTAGTAGTGACACCATTTCATTCTGTAGAAGGAGAAAGAGGTGCAGGAAGTATGTCTGTTTTCTTAGATAGTCAAAACTTAAAAAACTTTGCTTTAAAACAAAAAACAACTCTTTCTACAGTTCTTATGGCAGCATTTCATGCTGTTATTCATTTATATTCTGATGAGAATATGGTATATGTTGGGTTCCCCAATGCAAACCGTTCCAAAGCTGAATTTCATGATGTTGTGGGGTTTTTTGTAAACACGTTGGTATGTAAAACCACGCTTAGTCCCGAAACTACTTTTCTAGAGCTGATGGAACAGATACAAAAATGTGCCTGGTCTAACTCAAATGAAGCTTCATATCCTTTACAGCACGTACTCAATCTTCTCAAGCCCACAAGATTTCCTCATACATCGCCACTTTTTCAAGTTATGTTTGTCATGCAAAATGCACCGGTCGATTTAGAGAAATTTGCAAATTTAGATTTAGAGTTATTAAAAACTCCGTTGGTACAATCGCTTTATGATTTGGTGTTAGAAGCTAGAGAGAAAAAGAATCAAATTGAACTTATTTTTGAATATCAAAAAGAAAAAGTATCTAGCCATTTTATTAAAGAATTTCAAAAAACATTTTTGAAGTTGATTGCTACTGCCATTGAGTTTCCAAACTTGCCTGTAAATCAATATTGCTTGATTGAAGAAAAAGAATATTCACAATCTTTTGAAAAAATCTCATCTCATCTCGATTTATCGTGTGAAACTATTGTTAGTTTATTTGAAAGTCAAGCAAAACAAAATTCAAAGAAAATTGCTATATATTCTGATTATAGCAACTTTACTTATGAGCAGTTGTCTAACACTGTAGATGCAATTGCTATTTCTTTAATTAAAAAAGGGATAAAACCTGGAGATCCAGTTGCTATTTGTTTAGAGAAAGAGCCATTGTTGATTGCTGCTTTGTTAGGAGTGTTGAAAGCGGGCGGAGCCTATGTTCCTATTGACCCGGCGTATCCTTCAAGCCGTATGCAAGCTATGATTGAAGATGCTAAGATTGATCTTTTGATTGTGAGCGATAAATTAAAATCACAGTTTTCATTTTTTAAAGGGGAGATTTTAAGTCAATTTGATTGCAACGAGGCTTTAATTTTTCCTACTGCATACGATTTGAGAAATCCTGCTTATATTCTTTATACATCTGGAAGTACAGGAGAGCCCAAAGGTGTTGTAGTAGAGCATGCAAGTCTTTTAAATTTTGTTAATCAAGCATTAAAGTTCTTTGAGATGACTAGTGCAGATAATGTGCTTCAATTTTCATCTATTGGTTGGGATACGGCATCTGAAGAAATTTACCCTTGTCTTCTAGTAGGAGGAAGCTTGGTGATGCGGGGGAATGGTCGAATCGAATCATTTGAGGACTTATTAAGTAGAACGGAAAAAAATCAAATTACAGTTTGGGATCTTCCAACCTCGTATTGGCATGATCTAATGGATATGGTAGATCGAAAAAAAATATCTCTTCCTAAATCTCTACGTTTAGTGATTGTGGGAGGAGAAAAAGTAAAACGCAGTAAAGTAGACTTATGGCGTAAAAACATATCGTTACAGATAAAGCTTTTAAACACTTATGGCGCTACGGAAGCAACGTCTATTTCAGCAATTTTTGACCTCATGAAATGGGATTCAAGTTGGTCAGATGTTCCGATAGGTCATCCAGTTGCCGGTGTTCAAATGTATATATTAAATAGTTCATTGCAGCCTGTTCCACCAGGGGTTGCAGGAACTCTTTATATTGCTGGGAAGGGGTTGGCCAAAGAATATCTCAACTTGCCAAAACTAACGAGTCAAAAGTTCATTAGTTTCCCTAAAACTGGTGAGAGAATTTATAATACTGGTGATACAGCTTATTTTTCTTTAACAGGAGAGATTATTATAAAAGGAAGAAAAGATAGGCAAATTAAAAGGCGTGGCTACAGGGTAGAGTTAGAAGAAATCGAAGCGGCGATATCTAAATTAGATTTTATAGAAACATGCTTAGTGG